>NZ_JAYRUC010000007.1:0-219540 GCF_041919235.1 Pandoraea sp. | reverse complement strand
GACTTCGGTATGAAATCCGATGCTCTGGCTGTTGATGGATGTGCTTGGCTCGCTTTGGATCACCCGCAACGGCCTGCGTTGACCAGGCCGAAGACTTGAGTCCACAATCGAGTCCATTCCGTGACGCTTGGATCGGAAAAAACGTTCGTAATAAACGAGTTAGCGACCGGGTGCTGTTCCCTTCACCCGCTCCACTGAATTCCCCGCAAGGCTCGCAGAAGCCATCGATCAGCCGTCTAACCGACGGCTTTTTTGTATCCATCGCGCCCCATTGCGTCCATGACGAATCACGCTCGCCAGATTGGCTGCTACGCGTCCCGACATCGCGGGCAATCCCCGGCGTCCTGGCTGCGTCGCGTCGCTTGCACCCTCCTGGCCCTCGTCATCCCGCTCGCGTCAGCGCAAACGCCCGTACAACCACACTCAGCCCCCAACCCACCGACCGGACGCAATATCGGTATCGGTGCCCCCTGGGTCAGCTACTACGGCAACGTCGCCAACCTCGACCTCGCACGCGTAGCACGCACCTTCCGGCTCATCGATATCGACGCCGATCCCGATCAGGGGAACGTCACGCCCGAGCAAATCGCCACCCTCAAGGCCGGCGGCAGAAACCGCGTCATCAGCTATCTCAATCTCGGCTCGTGCGAACGCTTTCGCGCCTACTGGCAGCACGCCCCCGCCGGCTTCGTCCCCTGCGGCAGCAACGCCCCCGCACATCTAGGTCGCTATAACGGCTACCCCAATGAGATGTGGATGAACCCGTCCAACCGGGCATATCGCAAGCTCATCGTGTCATACGTCGCGCCGCGGCTGATTGCGCAAGGCGTCGACGGCTTCTACCTCGACAATCTCGAACTGATCGAACACGGCACGTCAACCCGCAACGGCCCCTGCGACGCAACATGCAAGCAAGGCGCGCTCGATCTCGTGCGCGAACTTCGTCAAGCATTCCCCAACAAGATCCTCGTCATGCAGAACGCCACCAGCCCAGCAACGCGCCTCGGCCACACCGGCGGCGTTCCCTTCGCTTCGCTACTCGACGGTATTGCCCACGAAGAGGTCTACGCGCCCAAATACGACGCCGACGCCGAAGAACAATTGCGGTCATGGTCGCAACGCCCCCCAGGTCACAACGGTCGCAAGCTCTGGATCGGCACGCTCGACTACGTCGGCGGATGTCACCACATGCGCCAAGCGAACGCCGTCATGGCCCGTAGCCGTGCACACGGCTTCAGCCCCGCCGTCAGCGACGCCAGCGCAGGACAGAACGTCGTGTGCTACTGGAACCTCCCACGCGATTGACGCACCGCTGCGCCGGAAAATTCTCCGGCCCGAGCACCTTGCTCGCCCTAAACACCAACCACACACATCACCCTCGCTAACGTCCCCCGCCCCGCAAACGCCTCAGTCAGTGCTCACTCGTCGCTCGCTCACCTCCCTGCGCCGATCCATCACGATATCGTGCGCAGGCGCCTCTCAACGCCATGACCGAAGCCATCGGACGGCCGTCAAAACGCGTGTCAATCTCCCCCGAAGGGGGCCAGACGTCGTCAAGGCGCGCGCGCAGTGTAAACTGCTGGGTTTTCGACCCCTCTGTGGAATGGTGCAAGTGCCCCGGCGTCCCGTTATCAGCGCCCCGACACTCATACGCTCGCTGGCCCGCCTGAGCACGTTCGCGCCGCCCGAAGCCGCGCCGTCGCTCTCGGACCGCCTGAGTCAGTGGCTGGGCTGGACCGACGCCATCGCCCTGTCGTCGGCCCTGAAATCCGCCCCGCCGGCCGCAACGCCCGGCGCGCGAGCGGCTGCGCAGGATCCGGCGAACGACCTGGCACGCGTGCGCATCGAGCTTGCCGCCGCCATCGCCCGCGATTGCGGCCTCGCCGCCGCACCCGGCGGACAAATTCGCGCGCTGAGCGCCGCCGAGCGTCAACGAGCGGCGTCATTCGCGGAGTTTCCGGCCTATCGTCAACGCTACGCCACATCCCAGCAGACGATGGACACGGCGATCAGCGCCCTGCGCACCCGCCTGCGCGCGAAACTGGCCACGCAATCGCCACATGCCTCACGCCTCGCCGGCGTCGACGCCGTCATGGAACGCGTGATGGGCGCACGCGAGCGCTCGCTGCTCGCCAGCGTGCCGAACCTGCTCGAAGGACACTTCGTGCGGCTTCGCGATACGGAACAAGCCGCGATGGCCGCGCCTCGCGCATCCGGCATGCCGCCGCTCGCACCCGCCGGTACGTGGCTCGATACCTTCCACCGGGACATGCAGAGCGTCTTGCTCGCAGAACTGGATATACGCCTTGAACCGATCGAAGGGCTGATCGCCGCCCTCGCCTCGGTCCATACAGGTGAAAACGCTTGTGAACCCGGACAACATGACCCGTTACCTCGTTGATCTCGTCGCCTTCATCGCCGGCCTTGCCGTCGTCGGCTGGATCGCCATCGGCTACGCCGGCACCAATACCCTCGCCCTGGCCGTCGCCTTGTTGATCGCCGCCGTCTATCTCTTCGGCGCACTCGAACTCAAACGCTTCCACCAGGCAACCCACAACCTCGCCGACGCCGTCGCCCGCCTGGACGCCGCGCCCGCATCGCTGCCCGCCTGGCTCGACACGCTCCCCGCCGGCCTGCGCACCGCCGTGCGTCTGCGCGTCGAAGGTGAGCGCGTCGGCCTGCCCGGCCCCGCACTCACGCCCTACCTCGTCGGCTTGCTCGTGCTCCTCGGCATGCTCGGCACCTTCCTCGGCATGGCCGCCACGCTACGCGGCACCAGTCTCGCACTCGAAGGCGCCACCGACCTCGAAGCCATCCGCGCCTCGCTGGCGTCGCCCGTCAAAGGGCTCGGCTTCGCCTTCGGCACCTCGGTGGCCGGTGTCGCCACCTCCGCCATGCTCGGCCTGCTCGCCGCGCTCGCCCGCAAGCAACGCGCGCAAGTCGTGCAATCGCTCGACGCACGTATCGTCACGACACTACGCGGCTTCTCGCAACAGCATCAGCGGGAAACCACGCTGCAACTGCTTCAACAACAAGCGACGGTCATGCCCGCGCTCGTCGACCGGCTTCAGGACATGATGAACGCCATGGAGCGTCAAAGTCAGACGCTCGGCGAGCGGCTCGTCGCGAACCAGCACGCCCTGCACGCCAAGACCGATGCCTCGTATGCGCAACTCACGAGCGCCATGCAGCAATACCTCAAGGACAGCGTGACCGTCACCGCCAATGCCGCCGGTGCCGCCATCCGCCCGGAGGTCGAGGCGACGATGGCCAGCCTCGCACGCGAGAGCGCGTCGTGGCATCAGACTGTTTCCGCCGCAATGCAGGATCGAATGAACGGCCTGTCAGATCGCTTCGAGGCAACGACCGCACGCGTGGCCAGCGTCTGGACCGATTCGCTCGACGCTCAATTGCGCACCAATGAATCGCTCGCGACCCACCTGCGCACCGCCCTGAGCGAGTTCTCGCAGACGTTCGAGACGCGCTCGTCCCGACTGGTCGACGAAGTCGCAGCCCGTCTCGAGAGTGCGACGGGGCAAGTCGGCGCCGCCCATGCCAGTGTCGCGCGCATGTGGGAAACGTCGCTCGCCGAGCAACAGCACACCAACGATTCACTCGCCAAAGATCTTGGCGCAACGCTCGCGCAATTTGCCCAGACATTCGAGACGCGTTCCGTCGACCTGCTCGCCAATGCGACCGCCCGTCTCGATAACGCGACCGGCAGCATCGCGACCGCGCAAACGTCGGTCGCCCAGGCCTGGGAGCAAGCCCTCGCCCAGCAGCAGCGCGCTCACCAAGCCCTCACGCAAGACCTCGGCACCGCGCTGGAGCGTTTCGCGCACACGTTCGACGCGCGCGCCAGTGCACTGCTCGGCGACGTGGCCGCCAAGCTCGATGCAGCCAGCGGCAATGTGAGCGGTGCACACGAACGCGTGGCACAGGCGTGGGACCAATCGATCGCGCGACAACAGCAAGCCAACGCGGCGCTGACCGCCGAGCTCGCCGCCGCGCTCACCCGTTTCACCGAGACCTTCGAGCAACGCTCGGCGCACCTCATCGACGCCGTGAGCCTGCGCACCGAAGGCGCAATGCACAACGTGTCGGAGACGGCCGCCGTGGTGTCGGGCGAATGGCGACAGGCACTCACCGCCCAGCAGTCCGCGAACGACGCGCTCACCCGCGATCTGGCCGCCGCGCTGGCCCGCTTCGCCGACACCTTCGAGACGCGCGCGTCGCAGTTGCTGCAAGGCGTCTCGGCACAGATCGATTCGACATCCGCCAACGTCGCGCAAACGTGGCGCGACGCCATCGCCGAACACACCCGCACGAGTGAACGGCTGGCCGACGGCAACCACCAACTCGTGGCCGCGACGACCGGTGTCTTCACCGAGCACAGCGCATCGCTGCTGCAAGCGCTCAGCGCCGCCAACACCGCCCATCACCACGCCACAGCCGAGCGCGAGACACAACGCCTGTCCGCCTGGACCGAAACGCTCGAAGGCACGCTCGCCACACTGCGCTCGGAATGGCAGCAAGTCGGCGCGCAAACCGCCCGCCAACAACAGGCCATCTGCGAAACGCTCGCCCGCACCGCGCTCGATATGTCGGAACAGACACGCGCCAATGCCAGCGATACCATCGCCGAGATCTCGCGCCTCGTGCAAACCGCCTCGGAAGCACCGAAAGCCGCCGCCGAAATCATCGGCGAACTGCGTCAGAAACTCTCGGAGAGCATGGTGCGCGACAACGCCATGCTCGAAGAGCGCTCGCGCCTGCTCGACACGCTGGGCACACTGCTCGACACCGTCAAGCACGCCGGAAACGAGCAACGCGCCGCCGTCGACGAACTGGTGACGACGTCCGCCCAATTGCTGGCGCGCGCAAGCGCAAATCTGGGCGACGCCATCGCCGCCCAAACCGAGAAACTGACCGCCGCCTCAGCGCAGGTCACCGGCAGCGCGGTGGAAATCGCGAGCCTTGGCGACGCCTTCGGCGCCGCCGTGCAATCGTTCGGCGAATCGAACACGCAGTTGCTCGAGCACCTGCAACGCATCGAAGCCGCACTCGACAAATCGATGGCGCGCAGCGACGAGCAACTCGGCTATTACGTGGCCCAGGCACGCGAGGTCGTGGAGCTGAGCGTGATGTCGCAGAAGCAGATCCTCGAGAACCTTCAGGATCTGGCCCAGACGCGGGCACAACCGAACAGCGCAGCAGCATGAGAGACGACTTCGACGCGGACATCGGAGACAGCGGCGACGTGGGCGCCGCCGCGCCGACGTGGGCCGTCTTCGGCGATCTGATGTCGGTCATGCTCGGCGCATTCGTGCTCATCATGCTCGGCGTGATCGGCGTACAGATCGAACTATCCGCCAAGCTCGAGCGCGAGGTAAAGGAGCGCCGGGCCGAAACCCAACGCCGCGAAACGCTCGAGAAAGCGCTCGCCGGGCCGCTCGCGGGCGGACGCGTCACCCTCGTGAACGGTCGGATCGGGATCAGCGGCAACGTGCTCTTCGCGCTGAACTCGGACCAGTTGCAGCCGCAAGGGCGCGAGGTGCTGCGCAGTCTGGCCGCTCCGCTCACCGCTTATCTGCGAGCCAGTGACGAGATCCTCATGGTCAGCGGCTTCACCGACGACCAGCAGGTGCGCGAGACGAACCGGCGATTCGCCGATAACTGGGAGTTGTCTGCCCAGCGCGCGCTCACCGTCACCCGGGAGTTGATCGCCGCAGGCGTGCCGCCGGCGTCGATCTTCTCGGCGGCTTTCGGCTCGGAACAGCCGGTCACATCGAACGCCGACGAAGCCGGTCGCGCCAAGAACCGACGCGTGGAAATCGCCCCCATGCCGCGCAGTACCGCCAGCAACGCAGGTAAGCCCCATGCATGATGCAATGCACGACGCGACCACAGCGACGAATTCGCACGATGTCCCCGACCCAGTGTTCGAGCAGCTCGACGCATGGCGGGCGCAGGGCGTCGATAAACGCGATCCCGCCCGCTTTCACCGCATCGAAGCACTGGCACTGCGCAGCCGTTCCTACAGCGGGCCCGTGCGGCAGGTGCTAGACGACCGTCTGAAGGCACTCGTCGACGAGCTGGTGCAGTCGCTCGGCAGCGCCCGCGCCACACCGACCTCGTCTGCCCTACCTGCCCTACCTGCCCTAACGGCCCTAACCGCCCTGCCCGCCCCACCTGCCCTAACCGCCGCATCGTCCGATGGCGACTGTCATATCCCGCAATGCGCTGCGTCGCCACTTGCGGCACTGACGGCGGTCATCACGCAACGCGTTGGCGTCCGTGAGCCTCTCGCGCCGTCGACGATGCCTCGCACCGCCAAAGCCACAGCGCCGGCTCGGCAGACGCACCGCGCAGGCGAGTCCACTCAGCCGGTCGGCGTCTTCACGCCACCGCCGCCGACGACGACGACGACGACGACGCGCCCCATCGTAGCGCCAGCCGCGATGCCCGTGCTCACCGTGCCGACGGTCATCGCGACGGACAACGCCTTCGAGGACCTCGATGTCCTCGAGTACTTCCGCGAGACCTGGTCGAAGCTGAGCACCGACGGCAATCTGCGTCAGTCCCTCGCACAGGTGCCGGAGAACGCCGGGCCGCTCAACTCCAGTCACCTGGTGCACCGCGCGCTCTCGCTCATGCACGACGTCTCGCCCGACTATCTGCGGCACTTCCTGCGCCACGCGGACGCACTCTCGTGGCTCGAAGACATGGAGACAACCGGCGTACTCGGCAATAAGGCCACCGCTCGCGCCCCCGTCAAGCCCTCACGCGCGAAGTCTCGCTAACGTCTGTCCAACCTCGGTTCGCAAGGCAACCCTCGCGACGGCGGCCGCTCGGCATCGGTGGCGCCGCAGCACACCGCAGGTCGTCCGCCCGCGCGTGAACGGGGTGCAAACTTGCCAGTGGAGGCCGTTCCGGTGGATAATCGACCCCGCTCCCGACGCTACGGCACGGGAAAAACTTTCGAAAAATCATCGTGTTGGGTGCCGACGCCGATAGCAATGCCGGCTGTGCCGCCCGCCGCAGCCTTTCTCGACAAGCCGTCGCCCGACGGCTTTTTGTTTCCATGACGAACCACGGACATCCGCCGGCTGACGACGCGCAACCGGCCCATGACGACGACGCCGACATCGGCGCGCCGACCACCAACGCCGAGGGCGACGATACCCCGCAGGCCGACCCGGACGGTGTGGCGCATCCACGTCGCATTCGCAGTTTCGTGCGCCGTGCCGGCCGCAGCTCGGAAGCGCAAAAGCGCGCTTTCGACATACTCGGCCCGAAGTTCCTGCTGCCATACGCCCCCGAGGCGCTGGACTGGCCCGCAGCCTTCGGGCGCGGTGACGCGCCTCGCATTCTGGAGATCGGTTTTGGCATGGGCGACGGCACTGCGCACATCGCGAAGCTGCGCCCGGCGGACGATTTTCTCGGCGTCGAGGTGCACGAGCCGGGGGTCGGTGCGCTGCTCAAGCGCATTGGCGAGACGCCGCTCTCGAACGTGCGCATCATCGAGCACGATGCAGTGGAAGTCGTTCAGTACATGCTGCCCGAAGGGTCGCTCGACGGCGTGCACGTTTTCTTCCCCGATCCGTGGCACAAGAAACGCCATCACAAACGCCGCCTGCTTCAGCCGCCGTTCGTGGCGTTGCTCGCCTCGCGCCTGAAGCCCGGCGGCTACCTGCACTGTGCGACGGACTGGCAGGAATACGCCGAGCAGATGCTCGAAGTGCTCAGCGGCGAGCCCATGCTCGAAAACACGGCGGCCGATTACTCGCCGCGTCCGGATTATCGCCCCGTAACGAAGTTCGAGAATCGCGGCCTGCGTCTCGGTCACGGCGTGTGGGATCTCGTGTTCCGTCGGCGCGCCTGAAAGACGCCGACGCACACGACAAGGGGCACCGCGCGGTGCCCCTTTTTCGTTCAGCCTTTACCTTTGGCTTGCCCCGCCGGACTCAGTCGGCCCAAACGACCCATCCGCTATAAGCAGTGACAAGCACCACGAGGCCGAACACGATGCGATACCACGCGAACGCCGTGAAATCGTGCGACGCGATGTAGCGCAGCAGCCATCGCACGCAAATGAACGCGCTGACGAAGGCCGCAATGAAGCCGACGCCAAACAGGCTGAAGTCGTCGACCGACAACGTCGCGCGCGCCTTGTAGAGTTCGTAGACGGTCGCGCCGAACAGGATCGGAATCGCAAGGAAGAACGAGAATTCGGTGGCCACCTTGCGCTCGAGCCCGAACATCATGCCACCGATGATCGTCGCCCCCGAACGCGACGTGCCCGGCACGAGTGCAAAACACTGCGCAATGCCGACCTTCAGGGCGTCGGTAAGCGAAAGATCGTCGATCGCGCTCACGCGCGGCAGCTTGCCCGCTTCCGCGTTGCGACGGTTATGCCGCTCCACCAGCAGGATGATCACTCCGCCAACGATGAATGCCGTCGCGACCACCACGGGACTGAACAGCGCCGCCTTGATGTACTTCCCGAACAACAAGCCGAGCACGATCGCAGGCAGGCACGCCACGATCACATTCACCGTAAAGCGACGCGCCCGGGCGTCGCTGCCCAGCCCCGCCACAACCTGCGCAATCTTCGCGCGAAACTCCCAGCACACCGCGAGAATCGCACCGAACTGAATCACGATCTCGAAGACCTTGCCCTTGTCGTCGTTGAAGTCGAGCAGACTGCCGGCCAGAATCAGGTGCCCCGTCGATGAGATCGGCAGAAATTCCGTCAGACCTTCCACCACACCGAGAATGATGGCTTTGAACGCCAGCAACAAGTCCATGCAACGAGTTCCTAAAAAATGTGAACGACAAATTGGGGGTAAAAGCGACGACGCCGCCCGCGAGGTCGCCCTCGTCAGCGTGAATCGAACGTGACGTCGACACCATGCGAGAACACCGTGATCGTGCCGGGCTGACGCGCCACGCCACCCATGGTGAGTTGCTCGGGCTTGAACGTATAAATCGGAGCGCCTTGCAGCAACTGCATCGCAATCAACGCTCCCGCGGCATTCAATTGCCGCGACCAGCGATCGGGCAATCCGTCGATGGCGAAGGTCTCCACCTCCGGATCACGCAGCACGACCGACATCGTCGCCGGGTCGTAGGCGAGCGCGCTATCGATGGCGAGTGTGCCGGTGAGCGGTGCGCCGCCGAACGGATGCATCACGGTGGCATCGACGGACACCGCCAGACGATTGCGCGCCGGCAGCAAGGTCAGCCGAGGATGCGAAAGGTGCACGTCGAGTACCGCCAGCACGCGCCGGTCGAACGGAAACTTGCGTTCGAGCGCGCGCTGAAGCTGGCCCTCGGAGAAGGTGTATTGGTTGCCGAATGGCAACCCCGCGCAGGCGCCCAACGCGGCAGCAAGCGCCGCCGCACCGCTCAGCGCCAGCCAACGGCGACGCGAGACCCGCGAGGCTTGCTGCGACGCGGGCACCTCGCACTGTTGACGAACGGGTTGATCCCGATAAGCACGACCCTGCATGTCACGTTCCGCTACAGGGCGCCAGGCGCCCGACACGCGCGACTATAGCATTCGCGTGCGACGCCCAACTAGGCCGTCCTGGGCGCGGTCATCGCTTCGAGTTGCGTCAGCCAGACGATGGCTTGCTCGCGATCGTCGCCGCACATCTCGGCCGATGGCAACAACGATCCGCATACGGCCGGGCGCTCCGGCCTGCCGAAGATCCGGCAGCGATCGTCGTCGTCCAGCTGCACGCAACGCGTGTTTGCCGGCTTGCCGTCAGGCATTCCGGGAATCGGTGTGGAAATGGACGGCGCGATGCAGCAAGCCGCGCACCGGGGCCGGCAATGCATGACGCTCACCACGGCAAACTACCCGCGACGTCGAAAAATCCGCCCGTCACCGGCCCGCGCTCACCGAGCGCCAGCATCAACACACTGCGCGCGCCCTCCGCCACGCCCTCGCGGACGCGCTTGCCGGTCGCATCGACCGTCAAATCGGCGGGCGCGCCAGGATCGACCGAGTTGACCGTGATCGAGGTCTCCCGCAACGTATGCGAGAGCTGCACCGTCAACATGTTCAAGGCAGCCTTCGACGCATTGAACCCGATCTGCCGGAACGCCGCATGCGCCCAGGCCGGGTCGTTGTTGTGCGCCAGCGAACCCAGGGCGCTCGACACATTGACGATATGCGCGCGCGGCGAGCGCGCCAGCCAAGGCAGCATGGCTTGTGTCACGCGCAAGGTGCCGAAGAAGTTGGTCGCGAACACCCGCTCCACGGCTTCGATGGAAGCTTTCTCAGGCGCGTCGTCGCGCGGATCGGTCACCCCCGCGTTGTTGACCAGCACGTCGAGCCGCCCATGATAGCGGCCGATGCGATAGGCCGCCGCGTGCAGCGTCTCCGGGCGCAACAGGTCGATCACCAGCGTCTCCGCCTGAAAGCCCGCCTTGCGCAACGGCGCGACGACGTCGTCGCCCTTCGCTTCCTCGCGCGCGCCCACGAGCACCGTCATGCCCGCCTCGGCGAGCCCCCGCGCGACTTCCTGTCCAATGCCCCGGGTCGCGCCAGTCACCAGCGCCACGCGTCCCAAGTGGCGTTCGGCGTCCTCGCGCACCGCATTCTCGATGGCGTCCCGTTTCATCACTGCTCCCGTCGATTGACCTTATTGTGCTGCGCCCGATTGCGCGCAAATTTGTTAGCATCGAGTTTATGAAGAATCCTTCAGCTTTTCCATTCGCATATGAAACCGGACAGTCGAGCCCCCGCAACGCCCCGTAAGACGCCGCAGCAAGCGCGCTCACGGGTCACCATCGACGCCATTTTCGAAGCCGCGCTTCAGGTTTTGCTGCTCGACGGCGGACGTCAACTGACCACGACTCGCGTGGCCGAACGGGCGGGCGTGTCGGTGGGCACCCTGTACCAGTACTTCCAGAACAAGCAGGTGTTGCTCTATGCGGTGCTCGAGCGACACATCGAACGGATCGTCAAGACGGTGGAGGCCACGAGTGTGGCGTCGCACGGCCAGCCGCTCGAAGCGATGGCGCAGGCGCTCGCCAAGGCGTACGTCGGCGCAAAGATGACGGACATCGAAGAAGCCCAGGCGCTGTATCGGCTCTCGGAAGATCTCGACGGACGCGAGGTGTTCGCCGGAGCATCCACACGCATGCATACCGCGGTCGTTGCCATGCTGAAAACGGCGCGCGACGCGCATTTCGACGATCCGGAGACGGTCGCGTTCGTGTTCCTGAACGCGATGACCGGCCCCATCAAGGCGATCTTGGAGAACCGGGCGCCCGCAGGCACCTGCTACCCCACCCTCGCCAGCCAGATCGCCGATCAGATGGCGACCATGTGCGGCGCCTACCTGCATCGCGTGGCGAAAACGGTCGGCGCGGCGCACGCAACGCAAGCCGCTGCCTAGACCTGGCCAAGACGCCTCCCTGACGTCACCCAAGCGCCATTTCCGCGCCGCTCGCCCCCTGCGGACAGCGCCCTGGCACCGCTTCGGCGACAAAAGTTCACGCGTCATCATGACTGCGGTCCGGAACTGGTAAAATGCCGGGTTGTGTTTGCCTACTACCCACGGTAATCGAGATGAACTACGAACAGGCCCGCTTTAACATGATCGAGCAGCAAATCCGTCCCTGGGATGTGCTCGACCAAGAGGTGCTCAATCTGCTCAAGCTCGTCAAGCGCGAGGAATTCGTGCCGACGGCCCAACGCGCGCTCGCGTTCACCGACGTCGAACTGCCGCTCTCGGGCGCTGCGATCGCCGACAAGAGCCAGCACATGATGTTCCCGCGCGTTGAAGCGCGCATTCTGCAGGCCCTCGCGCCGAAGAAGCACGAGAACGTGCTCGAAATCGGCACGGGTTCGGGCTACATGGCCGCGCTGCTTGCCTACAATGCGCACCATGTCACGACCGTGGAGTTCGATGCCAACCTCGCCCAGGCCGCTCAGCAGACGCTGCGCGCCAACGGCGTGACCAACGTCGAAGTCATCAACGCCGATGGCGCACACGGCTGGAGCGCCGCCGCGCCATATGACGTGATCGCCATCTCCGGCGGGCTGGCCGAACTGCCCCAGGCGTTCCTTGACCAGCTCAAGGTCGGCGGCCGTCTGGCCGCGTTCATCGGCGGTAGTCCTGTCATGGAAGCGAAGCTCATCACGCGCGTGTCCGAGACCGAGTACCGCGCAGAAAACCTGTTCGAGACGCAAGTGGCCTATCTGATTGCGCCGCAGCCATCGAGCTTCAAGTTCTGAGCCCGGTGCCTGGGCCAACGTGCCGTTCGATGACGGACGGCGCGTGCCTCGGGAATGCCGCGAGCGGACCGGTCCTGCGCCCTTTGTGAAGACAGATGCGGGCGAGAATGAACGCAGACCGGACGCGATCCATACGACACAAGAACATCATGCAAAACATTACACCGGCGCAATTGGCCCAGTGGCTCGCGAACGGGGAACGTAGCCAACCCACGCTCCTCGACGTGCGTGAGGATTGGGAAGTGCAGACCTGTCGCATTGCCCAGAGCAAGAATGTACCGCTCGGCGAGGTGCCCGCCCGCCTGACGGAACTCGATGCCGATGCGCCCATCGTGTGTATCTGCCATCACGGCATGCGCAGCGCACGCGCCGCAATGTTCCTCGAACAACAGGGTTTTACCCAACTGTTCAATCTGGACGGCGGAATCGACGCCTGGGCTCGTCAGGTCGATCCGTCGATGCCGACCTACTGAGCCGAGCAAGCGTCACGCCTCGCCAAGCGTGCCGCGCAAGCCCGCCAGACATGCCCCGCATGGCCAATACGGTGTGCGGGGCATGTTGTTTTTGCGACGCGCAATGAGGTGTATCGGGCTTTGACGCGAGATCAGTCCTGCACGGCCGTGAGACCCGTGTCCAGCCAGCGGCCCAGGGCCGTGACCGTGCGCACCGTTGCCCCCTGATGCTGCTTGGCAAACAGCATTGCCGCCGTACGCATCGCGAGCCGCCGGTCGTCGTTGACCAGCAAATCGGCCAATGCAGTGGCGAGCTCGCCTGCATCGCTCACCCGCCGCGCCGCACCGGCAGTCAACGCATTTTCGCTGGCCTGTGTGAAATTGAACATGTGCGGACCGAAGACGACAGGCGTGCCCGCCGCACAGGCCTCAATCAGGTTCTGACCGCCCAACGGCAGCAGGCTGCCGCCGATGAATGCGACGTCTGCCGCTGAGAAATAGGCCGCCATCTCGCCCATCGAGTCGCCGAGAACAACGTCGACGTCTGCCGGCAGCGGCGTCTCATCGTCGGGCCACGCGCTTCGGCGAACGTAGTTGAGCCGCACCTTCGCCAGCATCGCCGCCACTTCGTCGAAACGCTGCGGATGGCGCGGCACGATGACCAGCAACGAGCGCCGCCCCACGTCGGAAGACGCCGCCAACATGGCGCGCGCGTGAAGGACCAGCGCTTCCTCGCCATCGCGCGTACTGGCGGCCAGCCAGACCTTGCGCTCGCCGAAGCGCTCGCGCCAGCGTGCGCCCAGCGCGAGCAGCGCGGGCGGTGGGGTCATGTCGAACTTGAGATTGCCCATCACGTCGACGTCGTTCGCTCCCAGCATGCGCAGACGCTCGGCATCGGCGTCGCTCTGCGCGAACACGCGGCTGAAGCCACCGAAGACCGGCTTGGCCGCGTCGCCGAAGCGGGCGGCGCGCCGGAACGAGCGCGCCGACATCCGCGCGTTCGTGAGCACCAGCGGCACACCACGCTCGCGGCAAACGAAGATCAGGTTCGGCCAGACTTCCGTCTCCATCACCATGCCCACACTCGGCCGCCATTGCTTCAGGAAGCGCCGAATCGGCCCGACCATGTCGTAGGGCAGATAGCAGCGCAGCACGCGATCGCCGAACAGTTGCTCCCCCGTCGCGCGCCCGGTAGGCGTCATGTGCGTGAGCAGAATGCCATGTGATGGATAGCGCGCGAGCAGCGCTTCGATGAGCGGCTGCGCGGCGCGCGTCTCTCCGACAGAGACGGCGTGCACCCAGATCAGCGGGCGGCCGGTGTAGGGCGATGCGGCGTAAAACCCGAAACGCTCACCGATATGACGGCGATACCCAGGCTCGAAGCGCCCGCGCCACCACAGGCGAACGACCGCCAGTGGCGCGACGATCCACCAGAGCGCGCGATAGACGAGACGCAGCAACATTCAGATGAGCGCGCGATGCGTGAGGCGTTGCAAAACCGCCAGCGGCGAGCACTCGGGGTGCACCATCGCATCGGCGGGAAGGAAGAAGGTCTGCTCCATCATGAACTGGCCCGACATCACGGCGTGCGACGTCTGATCCGAGAAGCAGATCCATACGCTGCCCGGCGGGAACGGCATGGTCTGCTGATCGGCATCGCGCTGATAGCCCATGTCGGCTTTCATGCCGTCGTGCAAATGCAGCATGATGTGATCGTAGCCGCTGCGCGCGCGCTTGGTGATGCCCACGGCATGCTGCAGCCATGCAGCGCCGGGCCATTGCGTCGGCACGTTCGGCAGAAAGCGCTTGGCCACCGCTTCGAACGGCTCGCCCACACGCCAGACGCGCGCCTGACCGGCCGGGTTGACGTTGGTGAACACGCGCAGAATGCGCTCGCCGTAGTTCGGCCGTGACGGGAACGCGTCGACGTGCAATCGGCTGTCGTCCTTACGCCACGATGTCTGGCGCGTTTCGACCTGGTGCAGACGCAGGCTCGTGGGTGCCGCACGCAGCTTGCCTCGATACTCGGGCAGCAGGCCGTCGATCAGGCTGCACGCCTGCGTGTAGTAGCGCTTGACCAGGGCATGGACGGCGCGCTGCGTGAGGTCGTCCGCAGCCACACCGACGAGCACGCCGGTCTTGGGATCGAGACTGATGTTCTTGCGCTTCGGATCGGCAATCGCCGGATCGAGCAGGCGCTGCTCGTCGGCATCGATGGCGAAGGCCAGATGGGGGAAATACAGCACTTTGCCGGCCTCGACCTCGGCGACCAGCGTCTCGCGCGGCACCGACAGTCCCGCCCCCTGCCAATCGCCGGATTCGACCGTGACGATTTGGCCGCTTTCGTTACTTTCGTTCGTTGAACTCATGCGCTTCGGTCCTCTGCGGGCGCGGCGGCGCCGCTCTGCGCCGGCGGCAGCGACGGTGCGAGCTGACGCACCGCGTCGCGCACTTGCGCGAGCGTTGGCTTGTGTTCGGCGTCGCCAAGATTGACGATGCGCGGCGACCAGAACCCGCCGGTACGCCACGCGGTGCTGAAATTGTATAGCTCGATGGTCGGCCGGTTGAGCGCTGCGGCAATATGTACCAAGCCGGTGTCGACGCCCACCGTGATTCCCCCCTGATCGATGAGGCCGACCACCTGCGACAGGTTCATCTTCGGCGGCACCCAGGCGGCGTCACCCAAGGCGGCTGCGAGCCGCAACGAGACCTCGTGCTCAGCGGCACTGCCCCAGGGCAAGACGATCAGCCACCCCTGCGAGGCCAGATCGCGGCCAAGCGCGATCCAGTCGGCTTCGGGCCAGGTCTTGTCGTCGCGCGACGTCGCGTGCACGAACACCGCATACGGACGGTTGGGGCATTGGCTGTGGTCGGCCCGCTCGGTGGCAATGCCGAAGTCGATATCGCCCGGCATCTCGAAGCCGATCGCGTCGGCTACCAGCCGCCGGGAGCGTGTCACGACATGCGTATGCGGCTCGATGCAGACCTTGTGCTGGTAGAGAAAACGCACGGGCCACTCGTAACTGGCCCCCTCGGTCCGGTTACCGAGCCCCCACACGGCACCGCGCGCCGTGCGCGCAATCCAGCCGGTCTTGACCAGACCTTGTGTGTCGATCACCAAGTCGTAAGGGGTTTCGCGCAATGCGCGACGAAACGCGCCGATTTCCTGCCACGTCCGCACGGCGAGCGGCTTCTTGCGCCAGCGGCGCAGTGCAAACGGGATGACGCGACGCACACCGCGCACGAGCTTGACGAGTTCGACGAAGCCCTCTTCCACGACCCAGTCGATCTGGGCGTCGGGCGCGTGGCGCAGGATGTCCTGCACCACCGGCATGTTATGGACGACGTCGCCGAGCGACGAGACTTTGACGATCAGAACCTGCAACCGAACGCCCCGGCGGTTGGGCCGGGCCTCGTGAGCAAAACCGCGATTTTACTCCACCCGGCCCGCAGAACAGCGTGGATCATGCCGCTCTTGAAACGCTCGCCCTTACGGCGCCCCGCGTCCGATGTCGAACGCTCCCGCCCCGGCCCCACATCAGAACGGCAGCTTCGCGTCGGGCTTGACTGCCAGAATGGCGCGGCGGAAGTCGTCCTGAATGCGCTTGATCGCCGCATCGCTATCGGCCTCGAAACGCAGCACGACGACCGGCGTGGTGTTCGACGAACGGGCCAGACCGAAACCGTCGGCATATTCGACGCGCACGCCGTCGATCTTGATCACTTCCTGAGCGCCGTCGAACTTCGCGGTCTCCCGAAGCTTGTCGATCAGTGCGAAGTTCTCGCCTTCAGCCAGCGGAATCTGCAGCTCGGGCGTCGAAATCGAATTGGGCAACGCGTTGAGCACCGCACTCGGATCGGCCGTCTTCGACAGGATCTCAAGCAGACGCGCCCCCGTGTACAGGCCGTCGTCGAAGCCGTACCAGCGATCCTTGAAGAACACGTGGCCGCTCATCTCGCCCGCCAGCGGTGCCCCCGTCTCCTTGAGCTTCGCCTTGACCAGCGAGTGGCCTGTCTTCCACATGAGCGGCTCGCCGCCATGCTTGCGCACCCAATCCGCGAGGTTACGCGTGCACTTCACGTCGTAGATGATCGTCTCGCCCGGATTGCGGCTCAACACCTCGGCAGCGAAGAGCATCAACTGGCGATCCGGATAAATGATCTGACCGTCCTTGGTGACCACGCCGAGCCGGTCGCCGTCGCCGTCGAACGCCAGGCCGATTTCCGCATCGGTCGTCTGAAGCGTCTTGATCAGATCCTGAAGATTCTCGGGATGCGCGGGATCCGGGTGATGGTTCGGGAACGTGCCGTCCACCTCGCAGAACAGCTCGACGACATCGCAGCCGAGCATCTGGAACAGCGCCGGGGCATAAGCGCCCGCCACACCGTTGCCGCAGTCCACCGCAATCTTCATCGGACGCGCCAGATGAACGTCGCCCGCAATGCGCGCACGATACGACTCGCCGATCTCGTCGGCCGTGTACGTGCCCTGCCCCGTCTCGAAGTCCTGCTGCTCGATCAGCTTCGCCAGGCCCTGGATCGCGTCGCCATAGATCGCCCGGCCGCGCAGCACCATCTTGAAGCCGTTGTAGTCGGGCGGGTTGTGGCTGCCCGTGACCATGATGCCGGAGTCGACAATCCGGCCATGCAGCGTAACGTTCGTCGCGAAATACACCATCGGCGTGACGACGACGCCGATATCGACCACATCGACCCCCGCCGCGCGCAAGCCGTCGGAGAGCGCGCCGACCAGTTCGGGGCCCGACAGACGGCCATCGCGGCCGACCACGACGGCATTGCCGCCTTCGCGCCGCAGTGCCGTGCCGAATGCGCGTCCGATCAGGTGTGCGACGTTGACATCCAGGGTCTTGCCGACGATGCCGCGAATGTCATAGGCCTTGAAAATCGCAGGCGAAACTTGCGTGGTTTGCGTCATTGGAATGGGTCTCTCGGAAAACGCGGGAAGAATGAATTGGCCGAAGCGACCGGGCCGGAGCTATCGCTTGCCCGAACCCGACGCGTGACGGAAATTGCGAAGCGCGTTGGCCGCGAGGAAAGCGCCGGCCGCGCTGCAAACGTGAATCCCGGCAGGAAGCCCGGCCGGGAACGGCTGCATTACGTTAAAATTATACGGGACTTCGCCGCACTGCGGCATCTCTCGAAACGCGTGTCGGCGATCGCCTACAATCCGTCATCGCGCGACGCGACATGCGCGTGAAGTCCCCCTGTACCGGCCTTGCGAGGCCGGTTTTGCTTATCTTGAGAACAAGTGAGCCGCGCGAGCGCCACATGCCCTATCGGACCATCATTCGCAACATCCTCTGGATGCTGACCGAGCGCGGCGCGCAGATCGCCGGCGGCATCGCAGTCTCCGGTCTCCTCGCACGCAGTCTCGGCGCCGCTCAGTTCGGCCTGTTTCAATACGCGCAATCGCTCGTGTTCCTCGCCGCGTCGCTCACGCTGCTATGCGGCAGCGAGGTCGTGGTACCGCGCCTGGTCGGCAAATCGGAGACGGAGCAACGCACGGTCATCGCCCATGCCTTCGTGCTGCGGCTGGCTGCGGCCGCCGTCGCCTATACGATCCTCGCGATCTACGTCATCGGGTTTGCCGAGTCCCGGCTGGTCGCCGTCGCCCTCTGGCTCGGTGTGGCGCTTTGGTTTCGCGAACCGTCGGGCGTCGTGATCGCATGGCTGCAAGCACGCACCTTCAACCGGCCGAGCGTGGCGGCCAACGTGTGCGGGTTGGGCGTGAAGCTCGCGCTCGTGGCAGTCCTGTACATCACGCATGCAGGCATTGCCGCGTTCGCTCTCGTCTATGCCGCCGAGGCCATCGTGGCCGCCGCGCTTCTCGGCCGCTATTACTTGAGGCACTCGCCGAAGACGCCCGTGATCTGGCGGCGCGCCCTGCTGCTCGAACTGCTCGCAAGCGGTATGACCTTCTGGGGCGGCCTGATGCTCATGATCCTGTTCAAGCGCATCGATCAGCTCGTGCTCAAGCCGATCATCCCGCTCGCGGAGCTGGGGGCCTACGCCGCAGCGATGCAAATCACGGAGAACTTCGTCCTCGTCGCGCCGATCATCGCGAATTCGCTGGCGCCACAACTGATCTTCCAGACGTTCGACAACGCGACCGCACGACGCAACACGGTGCGGGCCGTGTGGCTGATGATGGCCGCAGGCGCCAGTCTGGCCATTCCGATCGCGCTGCTGGCGCCCTGGATCGTGCACCTGATCTACGGTGCGGGATTCGCGGAGTCGGCAGTCATTCTGCGCGTCTCGGCACTCATGGGGATTCTCGTGTTCGCCGATGCCGCCCTCAACCTGACGCTGATTCGTCGCGGCGCCGGACGCTGGGTCATCGCGAAGTGGCTGTGTGCAGCGGTGATCGCCTTCGTGGTCGTACGCGGTCTGGCCCCGCAGCTCGGTGCGCTCGCCGGGGCACTCGGCTATGGCGCAGGATATGCGGCCGCGCTCGCGCTCGGTGTCTGGCTGCTGCGGCGGGAATGACACGATGATGCTGCCTCGTTCCTCGCATTCCGCCGAAGTCCGCACCGTTTGCCTGTTCACGGGCACGCTCGCGGCGTTCGCCGGTGCCGAACGCGCCACGGCCACGCTGGCAAATGCGCTCGCGGCGCGCGGGCATCGCGTGCACGTGCTGTCCTTGTGGGGACACACGCCCGTCTTTGCGTTGACGTCCGACGTGAAGCATCACGCGATGTTCGCCGAGCGCGTGGCTTTCAAGCATCATTACTTATCCATCGTCCGGCAGGTGCGGCGCTACGCGCGCGAGCACGCCATCGACGTATTGATCGACGTCGACCCGATGCTTTCCCTCTACACAGTCCCGGCCACGCTCGGCCTTTCGCTGCAACGCATTGCCTGGGAGCACAGCACGTACGGCAGCGACCTGGGCCGTCGCGCGCGCCGGTGGGCACGCGCGCTGGCGGCGCGTCGTTACGACGCCGTCGTTGTGCTCACCGAAGCCGACCGCGACGCATGGCAGGCGCACCACCCTCGCGCACGCGCACGGATCGTCGTGCTGCCCAATCCGCTTGGCCTCGCGATACCCGACACGCCGCCCGAGCACCGCGATGCGCGCTGCATTCTCGCCGTCGGGCGTCTCGTCCCTGAAAAGGGGTTCGACCGGCTGATCGACGCATGGGCACGCATCGCACGCGACGTCCCCGGCTGGCAGGTGAGCATCGTTGGCGACGGCCCGTTGCGCGATACCTTGCTCGCGCAAGCACGGGACGCCGGGGTCGGCGACAGTGTGCAGGTGCTGCCTGCGGTGGCCGATATCGCGCAGTACTATGCGCGCGCGGCCATCTACTGTCTGCCGTCGCGGCGCGAGAGCTTCGGGCTGGTGTTGATCGAAGCGAAGGCGCATGCGCTGCCCGTGGTGGCCTATGCCGCGGACGCGGGGCCCCGTGCGCTGTTGAACGACGAGGTCGACAGCCTGGTCGTCGACGACGGCGACATCGACGCGTTGGCCGACGCACTGCATCGACTCATCGGCGATGCAGCGCTGCGATGCCGGCTCGGCCTGGCTGGCTACGCGCATGCGCGGGACTTCGGGGCCGATGCCATCGCGACGCGCTGGGAAGCGCTCTGGACCGGTAGCCGGCCGTCCCCCGGAGACGCTCGATGAAGATCGCTCTCGTCGTCACCGGTTTGCAGTTGGGCGGTGCGGAGACCCAGGTGGCCGATCTCGCACGGGGCTTCCTCGCGCGCGGCCATGACGTGGCGCTCATTTCGCTTACCGGAACCTGCGCGATCGACTTGCCGAAATCGCCACGCTTGACGCTCATCGAACTCAAGGCGGCCAAAACGCCGTGGTCGCTCGGCTGGGCATTGCGACGGCTCGTCGCCCATTTGCGCGTCTGGCAGCCGGACGTTGTGCATGCTCATATGGTCCATGCCAATCTTCTCACGCGCGTGGCGCGGTGGTTCGTGCGCATGCCAGTACTCGTGACGAGTGCGCACAGCCGTAACGAAGGGGGGCGCTTGCGCATGTTGGCTTATCGGCTGACGGACCGGTGGACGGATGTGACGACGAACGTCAGCGACGACGCCGTGGCCGCCTTTGTCGCGCAACGTGCTGCTCCGGCTGGACGTATCGTGAGTGTGCCGAACGGCATCGACACCCAGCGTTATCATCCCGACGCGCAGGCCCGTGCGGCGTTGCGCGCGACCATTGACACGTTGCCATCGGCGGCGACGCCGATCGTCTTCGCTGCGGGCCGAATGGTCGACGCGAAGGACTACCCGACGCTGATCGATGCGTTCGCGCACGTGGTGCGCGCGTTGCCTGAAGCGCGCCTGTTGATCGCCGGCGACGGGCCGCTGCGAGACGCGGTGCAAGCAAGGGTGGATGCCCAAGGGCTTGCCCGTGCGGTGACACTGCTTGGGCGGCGCAACGACATTGCGAAGTGGATGTGCGCGGCTGACGTCTACGCCATGTCGTCGGCGTGGGAGGGATTGCCGCTTGTGATCGGTGAGGCGATGGCCAGCGGCTTGCCGGTGGTGTCGACCGACTGCGGGGGTGTGCGGGAGCTGCTCGGCACCGGCTCGAGCAATACGCTGGTGCCTGTGGGCGATGCGCAGGCCCTCGGCGACGCCCTGATTCGCCACCTGCGCACTCCCTTGGACGCGCGCCACGCTATCGGTGCCGCCAATCGCGAGCGCATCGCCGCCCGCTATTCCCTCGATGCCGTCGTGACGCGCTGGATCGAGATTTACGCTCGTCTTGCCACTTCCCGGGCCGTAACCCACTGAACCTCATGCAAGCACCCGTTCTTTTTTGTTCGAACTCGTTCTGGTCGATCCACAACTTTCGTGGCGGTCCGATCCGTGCGCTGCTCGCCGACGGGCATCCCGTTCATGTCGTAGCTCCGGATGACGACTACTCCCCGCTGTTGCGCGCGATGGGCTGCACGGTACACATCATGCCGATGGCCTCGAAAGGCAGGAATCCGTTGCAGGACATTGCACTCTTGATGCGCCTGTATCGCCTGTATCGACGCGTTCGGCCAGCCGTCTGCTTTCACTACACCATCAAGCCGAACATCTATGGCGCCATGGCAGCCCATTGGGCGGGCATCCCGTCGGTATCGATCACAACGGGCATGGGCACCGTGTTTATCAACCCCTCATTTATCACCCATGTGGTCAGGCGCTTGTACCGGTACGCGTTTCGTCACACGCTGGAGAACTGGCTGCTCAACGCGGCCGATTTCGATGCCATGGTCAGCGGCGGACTCGTCGATGCTCGCAAAGCACGTCTACTTCCTGGTGAAGGCGTCAATCTCGACCATTTCGCACGTGCCCCGTGGCCGAAGGACGACGGCACGTTCCGTTTTCTGCTGATCGCACGGCTATTGCGCGACAAAGGCGTGCTGGAGTTCGTGGAAGCTGCGCGGACACTCAAGGCGTCGATGCCGCACGTGCGGTTCCAGCTTTTGGGGCCCGCCAACGTCGAGAACCCCACGGCGATCTCTCGGGCACAGGTGACGGCATGGGAGCGGGAAGGCCTCGTCGAATACCTAGGTGTCACCCAGGAAGTTCGCCCGTTCATCGCCCAAGCGCACTGTGTGGTGCTGCCGTCTTATCGGGAAGGTTTGTCCCGAACGCTAATCGAGGCGAGCGCGATGGCACGCCCGGTGATCACCTCCGACGTTCACGGCTGCCGCGAGGTGGTGAGCGAAGGCGTGACAGGTTGGGTCGTGCCGGCGCAGAACGCAACGGCACTAGGGGAAAGGATGAAGCAGGTTGCAGGGATGCCTGCAAACGATCTCGCAGCGATCGGGGGGGCGGGGCGTGCTAAAGTAGCGCAAAATTTCGACGAGCGATTGGTGATCGCCGAGTATTTCAGAATACTTGGCGAGGTCAATCGGGGGGCTCCGCTTGGCTCAATTCATGTTTAATTGGGCTTGGCGAGAGAACGCCAATCGCACATAAATATTAAGCAACGCGATCAACTTGTCCGTACTATGCTGAACCTGACATTGGCATTGGTGGTTTCATTTGTCACTACGCTGCTTATCGTGCGTTATGCCCATGTACATGCGCATTTTTCCAGCGATAGCGACACGCGCGGGGTTCAGAAGGTTCACGCCCATCCTGTGCCTCGCGTCGGCGGCTTGGGCATCATGCTCGGGCTGCTGGCAGCCGGCACATTCGCCACGCTACGTTATCCGGGGCCGCTCAAAGACGTTCTGCTGCTCGCCGCCGCCGCTGCGCCTGTGTTTCTCGGCGGTTTCACTGAAGACATCACCAAACGCGTCTCTCCGCGATTGCGCCTGTTGTGCGCCATGGCCTCCGCACTCGTGGCGTATTGGGTGCTGGGCATCCACATCAACCGAGTCGATATTGCCCCGATCGACCACCTGCTCGCCATCCCCGTAATTTCGATCACTCTGACTGTCATATGCACGGCAGCAATGACCAATGCGATCAATATCATCGACGGCTTCAATGGACTAGCCGCGATGGTCAGCATTTTCATGTTCATGTCACTCGGTTATGTCGCTTTTCAAGTGGGCGATAGCGTTGTGCTTTCTGCGGCAATGATGATGGTTGGTGCCGTTTTTGGTTTTTTCATTTTGAACTATCCGAATGGTCTGATTTTTCTGGGAGATGGCGGCGCCTACTTTCTCGGGTTTATGCTTGCGGAACTTGCTATCCTGCTGGTGATGCGAAATCCGATGGTGTCCGCGTGGTACCCGGCATTGATGCTGATTTACCCGATTTTCGAGGTCTGCTTCTCGATATACCGGCGACGTTTCGTTCGGGGAGTCTCCCCCAGCATGCCCGATGGCGTGCATCTGCATATGCTCATTTATAAGCGCGTATTACGCTGGGCCGTCGGTTCGCAAATCGCGGCACAGCTCGCACGGCGCAATTCGATGACCTCGCCCTACCTCTGGGTCCTGTGCCTCTCCGCCGTGGTCCCAGCAACGATCTTCTGGCGGCACGGTGGTCTTTTGGCGGGGTGCTGTCTTGTATTCGTCGTCATTTACGTCTGGTTGTATCGACGAATCGTGAGATTCCGCTCCCCGCGCTGGATGGTCTTCAAGAAGAAGTGACCCACCTTCCGAACCCTCGTTTCGTCGACCGAATTCTCGGCCGTCGCGCCGCATCATGCTGAGTCTCGCCATCGCCCTCGTCGTGTCGTTCGTTGCGACGCTGCTGATCGTCCGTTATGCGCACGTTCACGCCCGCTTCTCCGGCGATAGCGACGTCGCCGGGGTGCAGAAATTCCACGTGCGTCCGGTGCCGCGCATTGGCGGTGTCGGCATTCTCGCGGGCCTGATCGTGGCCGCCACGGCGCTCGGTTTCCCGTATCCGGCCGTCTCGCGCGACATTCTCCTGCTCGTCGCCTGCGGCCTGCCCGCCTTCCTCGCCGGCTTCATCGAAGATCTGACCAAGAAGGTGACGCCGACCGCGCGCCTCCTCTGCACAATGTTCGCGGCGCTGCTGGCGTGGCTCATGCTCGACATCCACATCACGCGCATCGACATCGGCCTGGCCGACCGCGCACTGATGTTCGCCGCCGTGTCGGTACCTCTGACCGTGCTTTGCGTGGCCGGCATGGCCAACGCCGTCAACATCATCGACGGCTTCAACGGACTCGCGGCAATGGTCGCGATGATCATGTTCGCCTCGCTAGGGTATGTCGGATTCCAGGTGCAGGACCCCGTCGTACTCACCACGTCGATGATCATGGTCGGCGCCATCCTCGGGTTCTTCATCTTCAACTTCCCCGGTGGACTGATTTTTCTCGGCGACGGCGGTGCCTATTTTCTCGGGTTCATGCTGGCCGAAATCGCCGTGTTGCTGGTCATGCGCAATCCGCAAGTGTCGCCGTGGTACCCGGCACTGATGGTGATCTACCCCGCCTTCGAAGTCTGCTTCTCGATCTATCGCAAGCGCTTCGTGCGCGGCATCTCGCCCGGCATTCCCGACGGCGTTCATCTGCACATGCTCGTCTACAAGCGGTTGATGCGCTGGGCCGCCGGCGCACGCAATGCCAGCGCACTGACGCAACGCAATTCCTTGACGTCACCTTACCTTTGGCTGCTATGCTTGCTGGCAGTGATCCCGGCGACCGTTTTCTGGCGACACAGTCTGGTGCTTGCATTGTGCTGCGTCGCCTTCATGGTGACGTATGTCTGGCTGTATCTGCGCATCGTTCGCTTCAAGGCGCCACGCTGGCTGATCTTCAAGAAATGAACACTCCCGGGGGGCAACGCGCCGAAAGTGCGTCGTCGAAGCTCACGACATCCCCCTGACCGGGATAACAAGACGAGACAGCGCCACCCACGCAATGCGTAACATCTATGCCATCGGCGACCTGCAAGGTTGCCAGACGTCGTTTGAACAACTGCTCGCGCGCCTGCCGCGCGACGCGGAGCTGTGGCTCGCAGGCGACCTCGTCAACCGCGGCCCGCACTCGCTGGGCACGCTGCGTCAGGTCATCGCGCTGGGCGATCGCGTCACGGCGGTGCTCGGCAACCACGATCTTCATCTGCTCGCCGTGGCGGCCGGCGTGCGTGAGGCCCACGGCAGCGACACCATCGGCGACATTCTCGACGCCCCCGACTGCGACGCCCTCATCGACTGGGTCCGTCATCGGCCTCTCGCGCATCTCGCCCACGGACATCTGATGGTGCACGCGGGCGTGCTGCCGCAGTGGGACGCCACGCAGGTTGTCACACTCGCTCGCGACGTGGAGGCACAACTGCGCGGCCCCGACTGGAAGACCTTTCTCTCGCGAATGTTCGGCAATCAGCCCGATCGATGGCACGACCATCTGAGCGACGAAGACCGTCGGCGTCTCACCATCAACGCCCTCACCCGTATGCGCTTTTGCACGACCGACGGACGCATCGACTTCAAGATCAAGGAAGGCGCCGACGCGGCCACGGACGAACTGAGGCCCTGGTTCGACACACCGGGCCGACGCACCGCCGACGTTACCGTGGCGTTCGGTCACTGGTCGGCGCTCGGACTGGTCTTGCGCGAGAATCTGCTCGGACTCGATACAGGCTGCGTCTGGGGCGGCAAATTGACGGCAGTGAAACTCGCCAATTCGCCCGAAGGCCGCGAGGTGATTCAGATCGATTGCCCGCAGATTCGCGATCCGTTTGCGTCGGCCGGTGGGAAGAAGCGCAGCAAGATCAGGAAGGCCGACAAGGCCGAAGACGCGTTCAAGGCCGCGAAAGCCGAGAAGCTCGGCAAAGCCGCAGAACGCAAGCTCGAAAAAACCGACAAGGGCGCGAAAGCGGAGAAGATCGAGAAGGTCGAGAAGGTTGAAAAGCTCGAAAAAACCGACAGAGCCGAAAAAGGGACGAAGCGCAAAGGCGATTGATTGGGTACGCGCTCCCGCTCGCCGTCAGGACCGTGTGTCCCATGGATCGCCGGACGGCGTCGCCCCATCTAACGAAGACAACACCCCGCAGGTGTCGCACTTTGTACCATCGCGACGCGCCTCACGCCTGAATCGCCTGCGCGGTATCGCCGTCCTCGTCCCCCAACGTCGCGTCGCGCGAACCAACCGAGCCGCTTTGCGGCAATACCGCCTCGGGCAGAAAATCCTGCAATGCATCGCCAATCGCTTTTTGCGCACCGAGCGCAAACTCGCGACGATGCTGCCCTTCTCGCGGATGCTGCGGTTCGCCCACCGAGAGCCGGACAGTCATGGGCGGCGCGCGCAAAATCATGTCGATGGACTCGATCAGACTTGTCTCGCCGATATACGCCGGGGCCATCGTATGGCATCCGCTCTCGGCATCGGTATAGAACAGACACAGCGGCTGCACGGGCTTGCCCGTGGCGACCGGCGCCTGCAGCAGGTTGGCGTGGAACGGCAACAGACTTCGGCCGTCCGTGGTCGTGCCTTCCGGGAAGACGGTGATGATGTCGCCGTCGCGCAGGCACTCAGACAGGTAATGCATGATGCGACGCGCGTCGGCACGACGCTCACGTTGCAGGAAGATCGTGCGTGTCTGCACGCTCAGCCAGCCGACCAACGGCCAATGCCTGATTTCGGCCTTGGCGACGAACCGCACCGGCTGCCACGCATTGATCGCGAAAATGTCGATCCACGACACGTGATTGCACAGCAGCATCACACCGCTGTTCGGCAACGGGGCACGCTGCTCGACTTCAAGACGCATGCCGCAAAGCTTCAATAACTTTTGCGACCACGCGCGAATGCGACGATGCTTCGCCGCTTCCGACAGGAAAGGAAAGAGCAGCAACGCGGTCAACATGCCGCGTGTGAGGTGCAGGCCGAGACGAAGTTTTCTGATTAACAGCACGGCAATCGCATCCTAATCGGCGAGGGCTTCGTGCGCCACGTGGCCACCAACCAGCGTGAGACGTACGCGCCCCGGCAATTCATATCCTAGAAACGGGGTGTTGTGGCCGGCACTGCGCAGACGCCGTGCATCGACGGTCCAATACGCCGCTGGCGCAAACACGCAAACATCGGCCGGTTGTCCCGGCGCGAGCCGGCCCGCGCCGGGTGCCACCCGCGTCAGCCTCTGCGCCGGCGCATGCGTCACACGCGCGAGTGCATCGACCAGCGGCACGCGCGATTCGTCCGCCCACTTCAACACCAGCGACAACAGCAACTCCAACCCGCTCGCCCCCGGCAACGCTTCCGCAAACGGAACGAGGCGCGCGTCGGCGGCCAGTGGCGTATGGTCCGAACAGATCGCGTCGATCGTGCCATCCCGGGCCGCGTCGCGGATTGCCTCGCGGTCGCGTTGCGCACGCAGCGGTGGGTCGAGCCGGTAATGCGCATCGAAATAGCCGATGTCCATATCGATCAGATGCAGGTGATGGGCGGCCACGTCGCACGTCACCGGCAACCCTTCTGCCTTGGCCGCACGCACGAGCGCCAACCCCGCACCAGACGACAGGCGGCACAGATGCACCCGCGTGCCCGTCACGCGCACGAGTTCGAGAATGGTGTGCAACGCGATAGTCTCCGCAGCCACCGGAATACCCGCCAGCCCGAGCCGCGAGGCCACCGCGCCGCTGGCCGCCACGCCACCTGCCGCCAGCGCAGCATCTTGCGCGCGCAACCAGACCGTCAGACCAAACGTGCCTGCATATTGCAGCGCACGCAGCAACGTCCGGTTATCTGCCATGGGCGCATTGGCCTGCGAAAGTCCAATACAGCCTGCTTGCGTCAACTGCGCCATTTCCGACAGGTCTCGGCCCGCGAGCCCGACCGTCAACGCGCCCAACGGATGAACCTGCGCATGCTGCGTGGCGCGGGCACGCAATTGCAACATCTCGACGAGATCCGGCTCGTCGAGCACGGGGTCGGTATCGGGCGGACAGACAACGCGTGTCACGCCGCCAGCCAGCGCCGCCGCCGCTTCGCTGGCCACCGTCACGCGGCGCGCCCCCAAATCGACGAGCCCCGGCATGACGGCAAGCCCCGTCACGTCGACGGTGCGATCGGCGGTAAAGCCGGCCGGCGGTGCCCCCAGCCCGGCAATCTTGCCCTCTGCGATGTAGACGTCCCGGACGTCATCGGTTCGCGTCGCGGGATCGATGACGCGGCCGCCCTTCAGATGCAGTTTCATGGCGCACTCACCCGTGGTTTGCGGCGACGATACTCATCACCGCCATGCGCACGGCAATGCCGAACGACACTTGTTCGAGAATGACCGACTGTGGGCCGTCCGCGACCGCCGAATCAATCTCCACGCCCCGGTTCATCGGCCCGGGATGCATGACAATGGCGTCGGGTCTGGCCAGCGCAAGGCGCGCCGGCGTCAGGCCGTAATGCTTGAAATATTCGGCCGCCGAGGGCAACAACGCGCCGCTCATCCGCTCGTTTTGCAGACGCAGCATGATGATGACATCGACGTCGCGCAGCCCTTCGTCCACATCGTGGAACACGCGCACGCCAAGCTGTTCGAGCCCCGAGGGCAATAACGTGCGCGGGCCGATGGCGCGCACTTCCGGTACGCCGAGCGTGGTCAGCGCGTGAATGTCGGAACGTGCCACCCGGGAGTGCAGAATGTCGCCGACGATCGCGACCGTCAGATTGTGGAATTCGCCCTTGTGATGGCGAATCGTGTACATGTCGAGCAAACCCTGCGTAGGATGCGCGTGACGCCCATCGCCTGCGTTGATCACATGCACATGCGGCGCGCAGTGCTGCGCGATCAGGTACGGAGCGCCCGACTGCGCATGACGCACGACGAACAGGTCTGCATGCATGGCCGACAGGTTGCCGATGGTATCGAGCAGCGTTTCACCCTTGCTCGTCGATGACGCGCTGATATTCAGATTCAGCACATCGGCCGATAGACGCGCGGCGGCAATTTCAAACGTCGTCCGCGTACGCGTCGAGTTCTCGAAGAAGAGATTGAAGACCGACTTGCCACGCAGCAACGGCACCTTCTTGACGTCGGCATCGTTCACGCTAACGAACTGCGTAGCGGTGTCGAGAATGTGCATCAGAACGGCGCGCGGCAGCCCCTCCACCGTGAGCAGATGCTTCAGTTCACCGTTGCGGTTGAGTTGCGGATGACCGCGCCGGCCGAGAATTCCATTAGCCATGCGCAGTCTCCGCAGCGAGGGTGCGTGAGACAACCTCACACGGGCGGCCGCCGGGCGTCGCAGGTGTAGCAGGCGTAGTGCCGGTCAGAATGTCAGACAGGAACATGCTCGTCGAAGTATTGCTGGAGGATGATGCGAGCCGCCTCGGCGTCGAGCGATACCTTCTGAGACACCTTGACACCCGCCTCGGCCAGCGCCGCTGCGGCGGCGACCGACGAGTAGCGCTCGTCGACCCACACGACCGGTACGTTGAATCGTCCGTTGAGTTGATTGCCAAAGCGCTTGGCCTGCTGGGTCATCTCGTGCGGCGTGCCGTCGGGATGACACGGCAGGCCGACAACGAGGAGTTCGGGTTGCCACTCGGCGATGAGCTTGCCGGTCTCGGCGAACCGGACTTCGCGATTGAGATTGGCCACGACCGTCAGTGCGCTGGCTTCGCGCAACATCAGATTGCCGATCGCAACGCCGATACGGCGCTCGCCGTAATCGAAGGCAAGGACCGTGGCACTGCCAGCCGTCATGCGTGACCCGCGTCGGCGGACAGCATCGACGACGTTACGCCCAACAGCGCCAGCGCAGCGTCGAAGCGCTCGGCCGGCGGTACATCGAACACGATGCCCGGGTTGGCCGCCACTGTCAGCCAGCCATTGCGGCCAATCTCCTCTTCCAGTTGCCCCGCGCTCCAGCCCGAGTGCCCCAGTGTGAGCAGGAATCGATTCGGCCCTTGGCCATTGGCCACGGCTTCGAGCACGTCCTTCGATGTGGTCATCTCAAGGCCGCCCGGCACCGACAGCGATGAACTATAGGCCGTGCCGGTCGCCTCGTGCAGCACGAAGCCACGCTCGGTCTGCACCGGACCGCCGAAGAACACCGGCTGATGCGCCAGGGGATCGATTTCCAGCTTGAGATCCAGCCGCTCGAAGAGCGACTGCAAATCAATGTCGGTCGGACGATTGATGACCAGCCCGATCGCGCCTTTTTCACTGTGCTCGCACAAGTACACGACGGTGCCGGAAAACGTCGGATCGGCCATGCCGGGCATGGCAATGAGGAATTGATTCGTGAGATTGATACGGTCGTTCGGCATAGGGCCAAAGTTTATCGGAACCTGTTTGACGGACTGCCGCCCGGTGTTGCGCTCCGCAGCGATTGCTTCAGCACCCGGTGAGTGCGAGGCACGGGCCTACGGCCGGTCGGCGGACCCACTATTTCCGCATCGGGGTACGGCCATCGGCTGCCATTGGCAGCCTTTGCGCCGACTTTATCACGGAACGTCGCGCCCGGTGACGAGCCGCTGCCCGAACACGCTGGCGTCCAGCGCGCGCTCACGCCACATCGCCATCTCCGCGATCAGATCGGGGCGCGGCTCGGGGTACGCATCGGCAGCAAACTGATGAAGCATGCCACGCAATGCCCTGACCGTCATCGCCAACGCCGCCGGGCCGCCCGGCGCTGCCGGCGGCGAAACTGCCAGCCGCTCGCCGGTCGCCGCCACCGCCGCCGCGAGCCGCGCGACCGGCGCCAGTCCGATCGCTGCGGCGTATTGCGCGACCGTCGCCGCCACCGCCGGATCGTTCAGATTCGGAAGTGCGTCGTCCGCAAGACTCAGAAACGTCTGGCAAATGTCCTGCCGCACGGCCAACGGCCCAATGCGCAGCCAGTCGCGCGAACTGGTTCCGGCGCCCTGCTTTTGCGCCGTCTCGGCGGCATCGGCAAGCGGCTCGGGGAGATGGCCCGGATGACGCAACACGCCGAAATCGGTCAATAGCGCGCTCAGCCAGCGGTCCGGCGCTTGCTCATGCCACGTGGCAAGTGCCTCGAGCAGATCGTGACCGGGAATGGCCTCGACGGCGCTCTTTCCGCTCGTACCCGGCGCCACAGACGCGGGCGCCTCCTGGTAATCGCGCGGTCCCGCAGGTCGGGTCAGTTGCCTGCGCAAGGCCAAATTCATCCGCCCAATCTGGCGTTTGTCGGCCAGACTCAGCGGGGCGCGGGCAAACCTCAGCCACGCGGCCGCCAGACGCCAATAATCAAGAGGCGCCGTCGCACCGGCCCGATGCAGATCGGCCGCCAGATCGGCCAATTGCGCCAACGCAGCCGTGGTATCCGCTATCTCAGTATCGGAACGAAGCAGACGCAACAGGACGCGCTCAACGTCCGCACGCAACGGTGCCGTCCCCGCGGGGAGGCCGTCCAGGCGTGGGATCGCGATCACCCAGCCCGCCATACGAAGTTCGCCCGGTGACGGCGCGCCGGGCCAGTTCTCGACAACGGCGGGGGCGGGAGCGTCAGCAGTGTTTGGCCCGGCCGTCGGCGCGGCCCCGGCCTGCCAGATGTCGCGCTCGAACTGACGCAGGGCGTTGCGCTCGACGTCGTGGCTGCCGGCCTGTCCATAGGCCGCTTCGGCAATCGCCTGCACGAGACGCTCGCCATGCAATGCCCAATCGGCGTGGCCGCTCGCCTGCAACAGACGGTTGGCCCGTCGCAACGGCCCGAGCGCCCCCGCCGGACCGCTCGACCACGCGTCAGACGCGTCGGTGAGCGCTTGCGCCACGTCTGGCAAACGCCACAAAGGGGAGTCGCGCGTCTCGCGTGCGGGCGTTCCGGGGGTGTTGATGGTGGTGTCGGAAGGCATTTTCGGCGTCACCATAGGCCCTCTCCTGGCCGTGCGGCCGGTCTTCGTGAATTCGGGCGGGAAGTCCGCGTCACCGTCCAAGCCAATGTCTGGGCAGTTTGTCGAGCGCCGCGGCATGCAGATGCCACAACGGCCATTGCACACATCGGAGAACGCACCGGACGGTCGAGCGTCTCGGGAAACGGGCGGCCGCGCCGCCCGTCTTCAGATCTGGACCATTTCGAAATCTTCCTTGCGCGCACCGCACTCGGGGCAGGTCCAGTTGATGGGCACGTCTTCCCAACGTGTGCCGGGTGCGATGCCCTCGTCGGGCAAACCGGCCTCTTCGTCGTAAATCCAACCGCAAATAAGGCACATCCAGCTCTTGTATTCCATTCTTTCTTCAGCGACGAGCGTTCCGTTACAATGGCTTGTCAACCGCTTCGGGCACGACCGGCAGAGATGTCGGACGGTGTTGTGGGAACCTGCCGGCGCATTCACTGTCCGGCGGGCGCTGCCCACGGCGCTTTTCAGCGCTCCGAAACGGGCATTTAAGGCGTGATGGTACCAACGAACCCAAGGCCTGACCAGATCGCCGTCTATCCTGCCTCCATGCACACTGAATCCCCTCCCATTCTCCTGACCTTCGGACTCTCCGATCCTACTTCGGCAACGGGCGTTCAGGCCGACCTGCTCACCTTCGCGAGCATGGGCGGCTACGGCGTATCGGTACTAACTGGCTACTCCTCTCAAGACTCGCGCACCTGCAATGACGTGCAACCGATCGATCCGGACTGGATCGTCGATCAGGCACGCATGCTGCTCGAAGACATGCCCGTCGCGGCGTTCAAGATCGGGAGCGCCGTCAACGCAGAGAACGTCGCGGCCATTGCCGAGATCGTGGCTGACTACGACGAGACCCCCCTCGTGGTCGCCCCTGACTTCGGACTGGCGGGAGAGCATCTGCTCTCGGCCGACGAGTTACGCGAGGCCACGGCCAGCTTGCTCGTGCCGCAGGCCAGTGTGCTGGTCGTGAGTCCGGCCAATGCCGTCGCGCTGGCGCAGACGGTCGCGGAGAACGAGAATCTTTCACTCGACGACGCGGTCGCCATTCTGCTGGAGAACGGCTGCGAATTCATCCTGGTGAGTGACAACAGCACTCCGCAATTCACCCATACGCTCTACGCCGATGGCGGTGTTGTCCGCGAAGATGCCTGGGACCGCCCTCCCCACAACGTCGCAGGTGCCATCGACACGCTGGCGGCGGCCGTCACCGCGATGCTTGCCAACGGCCTCGCCGTGCCGGAGGCCGTGCGTGAGGCACAGGAGTATCTGCAGCAGGTCCTGGAGAACGCATTCCGCCCAGGCATGGGGCGCCATTTCCCCGACCGGTTCTTCTGGGCTCGCAGCGAAGACACGGATCAAGAGGCCGACGCCCCGGAAGCCTGAACCTTCGATGGGAAAGACCGCAAAGCGCACAAGTCCCGCGAAGCTTGCGGGCGTTGTGCTTGCATGACACCGGCCGGCGACGCGTTCGGGGCGTTACGCGTGCGAAGCCCGTGAAGCCCGTGAAACGCGCGAAGCCCGTGAAGGTGTCGTCCCTTGCGGCGCGGCCATCGCTTCGTCGTCTGCCGCGTCCTTTGGCCGTCCCCACGCTTCGATGACTCGACTGACGAATGGCTTCAGCGCGTCGCCCTGTGCATGCAGCATACGAACGAGCGCGGCATACTGCCCTTCGAAAATCGCCGAGTTGTAGTTCTTCAAACGCCGAATATCCTGAAGCGCTTCGTCGTCGCGCCCTGCGAGGGCCAGCAGCACGATGTAACGCTTGATCATGGTCGGCCCCGCCCCCAGCGCCAGCGCTTCGCGATGGGCCGCCAGCTTCTCGTCCAACTGATCTCGATTCAGGAACAGCGCCCCTGTGACGGCGTAGTCGCCGTACGGTGTAAAGAAGAGCGCCGGGTCGGTGCGATATGTCTCGATCTTGCCCGCGCGATACGCCACTTCGACACGCTGATAGTCGTGATAAAGCCAGGGAATCGCCACGCACGCAAACAGCACGATCACACCATTGATGGCACCGGCCGCAGCCGGTGGCACGCTGTCGATCGACTTCGTCTCGCAAAACCCCAGCAGGAACAGTGCGGGCAGCAGGAAGAATGCGTAGTGCTGTGGGTATTCCAGCATGGCGTGCACGGCAAGCATGCCGAGCAGAACGAAGGCGAGCGCAACAGACGCTGTCTTGATGCCGCGCACCGCGCGCGCGAACCAGAACGCCAATGGCAAGAGCACCGCCAATGCGCCAACGATGCCGGTCTTCGCCAGCAGATCGAGCAACACGTTATGGGCGTTGTCGGCCATCTCGACAGGGCCAAGCTTGTCGACCAGCGCAAATTGCGCGTCGATGTAGTTCGACCAGCCCGCCCCCAACAACCAATGCTCGCGGAAGATCGCCAGACCGTATTCCCACAAGTTCAGGCGCCCCGCGACCTGGCCGGCCTGCTGCATGCGGGCCACGGCGCTGCCGTCGAGCTGCAATCCCCACGCTGCGTTCGCCCAGCCGACGGCCATCGTCATCAGCGCAAGCAGGGGGAGGATCGCCATCGGGACGAACCAACGGGTCGAGCGGCGCATATTGCGCATCCCCTCGGCACGCGCCACCCACACGAGCCACACCCCGAACGCCGACAACAGCGCGAGTTGCAGCCATGGGGTCCGCGAGCCGGTCAGACAGATACCGACGTCGAGCGCCGCGCACACGACAAACCAGAGCCAGGCGGGCAACTTGCGCAGATACCAGAGGTAGAACGCGCCCGCACTGGCGAGCGACAAATACGTGGCCAGATGATTCGGCTGATACATATTGCCGAAGAGACGCCGCGCGACGGTCACCGTGTACTTGGCGACCAGCCAAGGCACATGGGCTTCCAGATGAAACGCTTGCACGACTTGCGCGCCCACCGAGTAGAGCCCGCCCAGGGTGAGCGCCACGGCACTCCAACGCATGAGCACATCGCGCCAACCCAATTGGGCCAGCCAGAACCCCGCGTTCGCCGCCACGATCATCGCCACGCCGTAGAGCAGCGCCGTCATCATCAGTTGCGGCAGCTCGGTCGGCATCGTGGCGCGCTGCACGAGGATAACCGCCACAAAGGCAAGTGGCATCCATGTGATACGAGGCATGCGCAGTGCGCGCGCGTCGCGTTGCCACACAGCGATCATCGCCAGCGCACCGAGTAACGCGAAAAGCGAAAACGTCAACGCTTCCGAATAGAAGGTGGAGATCGGATAAGTGTGCCTGACGAGGTTATAGGGCAAGGCCCAGATCAGGGCCAGCGTCAGCCCGATCGTCGAGAGAAGCAGAGGAGGAAACAAGATCGCCGCCGTGCAATGCACCCGTTGGAAGATGCGCAAGCATAACGAAAAATGGCCGCCCGAGGGCAGCCATTTCACGCCCTACGCACGTGAATTTTTCATCGATAAATCCGCAATCGCAGCGGGCCGTGTGGGGCGTTGCCTGACATCGCCTTGCACCTTATGCCTTCGCCTCATGCGCCAGCCCCGCCGCGCCCCTGAACTCGGACTCGGACTCAGCGGCGCTTGTCGCCCGCGGCAGCGCCACGGCATTCCGGCGGTGCCAGCTTACCCAGCAACGTCGCACCGCTGGGGGCCCCTTCGCGGCCCTGCGCGTAACACGTCCAGACAATCTGTCCTGGGGGGGCCTTGCCGACCACGAGCGCCTTGGGCGTGCCGTCGCTGTCGGCGCTCGTCGGCACCAGCACGATCGCACCGTCACCCGCGCGTTGCGTGTAGGCGACCGTCACATTGCCGCTCGTCGGGTCGATATTCACGGCGCTCACGTTGTCGGTCGCACTCGGCGCCTGCCAGCCGCTGTTCAACGGCGCCCCGTGCATGGCGTTCTCGCTCACGAGTACCTTCGCCGACGCCGCAGCACCCAGCCCCTCGACAACGCGTGCACGCACCAGATAATTCTGCAGATAGGGAACCCCTGCCGTGACCAGCACGCCGATGATCGCCAACACGATCATCAGTTCGATCAGGGTGAAACCCCGGGACTTGGCGATACCGGTGGTCCGGTGGCCGAAACGACGCATTGTGTAACTCCCTGCAAAAGCAATGAAAACAAAAGGGACATAGGGGAAGTGGGCGGAGTATGCCACACCCCCATCCGTCGGTGCCCTGCCACAGATCAAAATCGGGTGGCGCCGTTTGGGTAAGGAGAATCGTCTCGGTCCACGACAAGACGATTCGTCCGATTGGGAAGCAATCTCCCCCTGAAGGCCCCCACCGTACCGAGAACGACGGTCCTGGCAATGGACTCGATTATTCCGCAGAGGTTGCACGCGCTTGACGTGCGTCGGCGCGACGCTTGAGCACGAGGCCGACCACCACGACCAGCAGCGCGCCGATCGCAGACGCCACGTAGTTCGTGTATTGGGCCGCCGCGCCCGGCAGGTGCAGCAGGCCACCGATACCCGGGTCCGAGACGATCAACCCGCCCGCGATCCAACCGAGCAGGGCCGCGCCGGCCATGACAATGAATGGGAACCGGTCGAGGGCCTTGAGCACCAATTGCGAGCCCCAGACGATCAGTGGAATGCTCACGAGCAGACCGAAGATCACGAGCGGCAACCGATGGTGTTCAGACGCACTTTCCGCCGCGCCGGCAATGGCAATCACGTTGTCGATGCTCATCACCAGATCGGCGACGATGATCGTCTTGACTGCGGCCCAGAGCTTGTCGGCGGGTTTTACGCTGTCGTGTGCATCATGCTCGGGCACCAACAGCTTGATACCGATCCAGAGCAGCAGCAGCCCCCCCAGCGCCTTGAGGTAGGGCACGGCGAGCAGTGTCACGGCGAAAGCGATCAGGATCACGCGCAGCACGATTGCCCCGACCGTGCCCCACAAGACACCCTGCAAACGTTGCTTGGCCGGCAAGTTTCGGCAGGCGAGCGCAATCACCACGGCATTGTCGCCACCCAGCAGGATATCGATCATGATGATCTGCAGGACCGCGGTCCAGTTCAGCTCGGCAAAAAACGCAAGCATGGCGGAAATATCCTTGGGAACGAATGAAACGAATGAAACGAATGACGTTGCACAAGCCATAGCAAAAAAGGGAGCCCGATGCTCCGGGCTCCCTTTTCATGACCTCGCTCGCATCCGCCGTTACCGGCGGATGCAACACGGCCGTCCGGCGGGAATTACAGTACCGACTTGAGCAGGCGGCCCATTTCCGACGGGTTCTTGGTCACCTTGATACCGCAGGCGTCCATGATTTCGAGCTTGGCTTCCGCCGTATCGGCACCGCCCGAGATCAGCGCGCCGGCGTGGCCCATGCGCTTGCCCGGGGGCGCCGTCACGCCCGCGATGAAGCCGACGACCGGCTTCTTCATGTTGCCCTTGATCCATTCGGCAGCCGTCGCTTCGTCCGGACCGCCGATTTCACCGATCATGATCACGGCGTCCGTATCCGGATCGTCGTTGAACATCTGCATGACATCGATGTGCTTCAGACCGTTGATCGGGTCGCCGCCGATACCCACGGCGGTCGATTGGCCCAGACCCAGTGCGGTCAACTGGCCCACGGCTTCATACGTCAGGGTACCCGAGCGCGACACCACGCCGATGCGACCCTTCTTGTGGATGTGACCCGGCATGATGCCGATCTTCAGTTCGTCCGGCGTGATCACGCCCGGGCAGTTCGGGCCGAGCAGCAGGGTCTTGCGACCTTCGCGACGCATACGGTCCTTCACTTCGATCATGTCACGAACGGGAATGCCTTCCGTGATACAGATCGCCAGATCCAGGTCGGCTTCAACGGCTTCCCAGATCGCAGCAGCAGCGCCTGCGGGCGGCACGTAGATCACCGACACGGTGGCGCCGGTCTGCGCCTTGGCGTCCTTGACCGAACCGAAAATGGGGATGCCCTCGAAGTCTTCGCCAGCCTTCTTCGGGTTCACGCCCGCAACGAACGCGTTCTTGCCGTTCGCGTATTCGCGGCACATGCGGGTATGGAACTGGCCGGTCTTGCCAGTGATACCTTGGGTGATGACCTTGGTGTCTTTGTTGATCAGAATCGACATTGCTTGATTTCCTTCATCCGGTTGCCGGGCAGCGTTCGCACACCCTCGGGGCGGCGCGCCGCTGCGTTTTCGACTGTTCTGGTTACTTGCCTGCGGCAGCCGCGACAACCTTCTGGGCAGCCTCTTCCATGCTGTCTGCAGAGATGATCGGCAGGCCGGACTCGGCGAGCATCTTCTTGCCCAGGTCCTCGTTCGTGCCCTTCATGCGCACGACCAGCGGCACCTTCAGCGAGACGGCCTTCGAGGCTGCGATCACGCCTTCGGCGATCACGTCGCAACGCATGATGCCACCGAAGATGTTGACCAGAATGGCGGTCAGGTTCGGGTTCTTCAGCATGATCTTGAACGCTTCGGTGACCTTCTCGGTCGTGGCGCCACCGCCCACGTCCAGGAAGTTCGCCGGCTCGCCGCCGAACAGCTTGATGGTGTCCATCGTGGCCATGGCCAGACCGGCGCCGTTCACCAGACAGCCGATATTGCCGTCGAGCGAGATGTAGGCCAGATCGAACTTCGAGGCTTCGACTTCAGCCGGATCTTCTTCGTCCAGGTCGCGGTACGCGACGATTTCCGGGTGACGGAACAGGGCGTTCGAATCGAAGTTGAACTTGGCGTCCAGGGCGGTGACCGTGCCGTTGCTGCTCACGTTCAGCGGGTTGATTTCGGCCAGCGATGCGTCCGTTTCCCAGAAGGCCTTGTACAGACCTTGCAGGATCGTGCGGGCTTGCGAGATCGAAGCGTCGGGGATGCCGATCTTCTTGGCCAGATCGTCGGCTTGCGCGTCGGTCAGACCGACGGACGGCTCAACGATGACCTTGTGGATCAGTTCCGGGTGCTTTTCGGCGACTTCTTCGATGTCCATGCCGCCTTCGCTCGAACCCATCAGCACGATCTTCTGCGAGACGCGGTCGACCACGAGGCTGACGTACAGTTCGTTCTTGATGTCGGCGCCTTCTTCGATCAGCAGGCGATTGACCTTCTGACCTTCCGGACCGGTCTGGTGCGTGATCAGTTGCATGCCGAGGATCTGGCTGGCGTATTCGCGCACTTGCTCGATCGACTTGGCAACCTTCACGCCGCCGCCCTTACCGCGACCGCCTGCGTGAATCTGGGCCTTGACCACCCAAACCGGACCGCCGAGTTCTTCGGCTGCCTTCACGGCCTCGTCCACGGAAAACGCCGGAATGCCGCGGGGCACCGCGACTCCGAATTTCCGGAGGATTTCCTTGCCTTGATACTCATGAATCTTCATGCGTGATTCCCTTCTTGCTGAGTTGGAAGTTTGGGTTCGAGCTTGCGAGACGAGGCACCATCGCGCACCGCTTCTGTTGTGACGGGCGTCGTGGGCTCGCTCGCTCGATCGTTTGCGCGGCCGTTGAACCAGCGCGGGTAAAACCGGCGCACCGCCTCGCCATCAAACCTCAGGGCGTGACAATGTCCGAGTTGGAAAGGAGGTGCCGAAGGATCGGCATCGTTGGCGGCCTTGAGCGCCGTATCGGGGGTGTGGATGACCACACCGGCAAAGGCCTGAATCGCTGCCGTGGGCAGGACACTGCAGAGTTCTGTCAGATGCGTGCAACCCGCCGCGCCACCAAGGCGCTCGCGGACCGCGTGGCGGAAGCCGCGTCGCAGGTTAAGTCCGATCAATTGGCGATAGTCAGGACCGATCTGGTCGCAAATACCGGGATAAGGGACCCAGTCGGAGACAGCCTCGGCGTCATGCACCTCGAAGTTCTCATCGATCGTCACCCGCAGCCATAGCTCGTGAATCGGCGTGCCCTCCCTGCGAAGTCCCGTTGCCAATGGAAAATCCCGATCTTTATGATCGGTTAGACGGGCTTCGATGTCCCATAGGCCATCGTCGCGCGAAAACGCTTCGACAGCGATCGTGCGGCGGTGACGCAGGGTACGAGAGGCAGGCTCAGAGAGCGGCATGCGAGAGTGTGCAATGCATGAACGCAGAAAGGTCTTAATTCTAGCATAGGCGACGAGGGTCTCTGCCGCAGCGCAGCAGAAGCCCGTCGCATAAGGCCGAATTAACCGACTCATTGGTCGGGTTATCGCAATTCGTCAACCGAGGGCCGTATGGTGCAACGCCATATCGCGATAACCGTGGCACGACGCGTCACGCGAGATTCGGCGTTATGTCACGCCGGCATGCATGCGAGGTTGCACGCTCGCAGGGGTCAGGGCATCTCACCGGTGAATGACAACTTATTTATCAGGAAGGCGATGGAACGCACGTTATAGGTCGTCTGAAAATTCGTCGGCACCACGCACGATTTTGCTGATAACGGTACGCGAGAAACCGCGCGAGGCGAGAAAGCGCATCTGCTTGGCTCGCCCTTCGGGCGTCGAGGCGATCTCGCCAAACTTCTTCTGCCATACCGCACGGGCGCGGGTGAGTTCAGTCTCACGGAGTCGCTCCGCGAGCGCGGCAACGGTCTCGGCATCGACCTGATGCTGCCTGAGTTCTCCAACGATACGCGTCGTCCCCATGCGCGACGCGCGCCGGTTCACCACGCTTTCGGCAAACCGTTCGTTGGACAGCCAGCGCTCCTGCTCAAGGGTATCCAGTACGTGATCGAGCGCCTCAGGTTTCTCGGCGTCGGCGTACGGCACCAGCTTGCGGCGCAGTTCAGCCCGGCTGTACTCGCGGCGGGCAAGATACGAGAGTGCGCGCGCCTTGAGGCTCAGAGCGGGTTTGCGGGACGGCTTGACCGCAACCGCTTCGTCGCCGGGTTGCGGCGGCGGTGCATTCGGATCTCTGGGAAGGCGGCGAGTAATCATGACCTCATCGTGGCGAAATCAAAGCAGGGGGGCGCGGAAAGCAAAAACGGCAACGCGACGCCATCTGGCTTCACGTTGCCGCTCCGATGGCAGGGCCTCAGGCTTCGTCGCTTGCTTCGATCTCGCCGGTTTCGTTGATCGCCGTCACGCCGAGCGATGCACGCACCTTGTTCTCGATCTCGTGGGCGATGTCCGGATTTTCGCGCAGGAATTCCCGTGCGTTGTCCTTGCCCTGGCCGATCTTCTCGCCGTTATAGCTGTACCAGGCGCCCGCCTTCTCAACGACCTTGGCGTTCACGCCCAGATCGATGATTTCACCTTCGCGCGAAATCCCCTGACCGTAAAGAATGTCGAAAATCGCTTCACGGAACGGCGGCGACACCTTGTTCTTGACGACCTTGACGCGAGTCTCGTTGCCGACGACCTCGTCACCCTTCTTGATCGAGCCGATACGGCGAATGTCCAGACGCACCGACGAGTAGAACTTCAGCGCGTTACCGCCCGTTGTCGTTTCCGGGTTGCCGAACATCACACCGATCTTCATGCGAATCTGGTTGATGAAGATCACCGTGCAGTTCGTACGCTTGATGGTGCCGGTCAGCTTACGCAGCGCCTGCGACATCAGACGCGCCTGCAAGCCCGGCAGCGAATCGCCCATCTCGCCTTCGATTTCGGCCTTCGGCACAAGTGCTGCCACCGAGTCGATGACGATGAGATCGATCGACCCCGAGCGCACCAGCGCATCGGCAATTTCGAGTGCCTGTTCGCCCGTGTCCGGCTGCGAAATGAGCAGTTCCGGCACCGAGACGCCCAGCTTGTTTGCGTACCCGACATCGAGCGCATGTTCGGCATCGATGAACGCGCAGGTACCGCCGATTTTCTGCATTTCCGCCACGACTTGCAGCGTGAGGGTCGTCTTACCCGACGATTCCGGCCCGTAGATTTCGATCACGCGGCCGCGCGGCAGTCCTCCCACGCCAAGGGCGATGTCCAACCCAAGCGACCCCGTCGAGACGACCTGGATGTCCGCTTCGACCTCGCTGTCGCCCAGACGCATGATCGAGCCCTTGCCGAATTGCTTCTCGATCTGCGCGAGGGCAGCGGCGAGCGCCTTGCCTTTCTCGGCCGACAGATTGGCAGACCCTTTCTTGCTTTCTTCCATGAATCGTCCTTTGATATGATGAGCGAGACGGCTCGAGTGAGGCGTGATTGCCAGTACTGTATAAAAAACCAGTGCTCTTTGCAAGTGCCTGTTGTCAGAAAGCGCCGAAACGACAAAAAAAGCCGCGAACCACGCGCCGCAACATCACAGGAGACACACCGCTGCCGTCAGGCGACGGTGCCTACACAAGCCTATCACGCCCATGCGAATTCTCATCGCAGAGGATGACAGCATTCTGGCCGATGCCCTGATCCGCTCGCTGCGCCAGGGGGGCTACGCCGTGGATCACGTCAAGACCGGGCTCGAAGCCGATTCCGCGCTCTCCGCCCAGACGTTCGACCTGCTGATTCTCGACCTTGGTCTGCCCCGCTTGCCCGGTCACGAAGTCCTGCGTCGGTTGCGCGCGCGCAATTCCCATCTGCCGGTGCTTATCCTGACGGCGTCGGACAGCGTCGACGCCCGCGTAAAAGGTCTCGACCTCGGCGCAGACGACTACATGGCCAAGCCCTTCGCGCTGGCCGAACTCGAAGCCCGCGTGCGGGCGTTGACCCGGCGCGGTGCGGGCGGCGGCTCGACGGTCATCCGTCACGGCCCGCTCAGCTTCGATCAGGTTGGGCGCACCGCCTATATTCATGAGCAGATGCTCGACCTGTCCGCTCGCGAACTCGAGTTGCTCGAAGTGTTGCTGCTGCGCACCGGCCGGCTCGTCTCCAAGGAACAACTCGTCGACCACCTGTGCGGCTGGGGCGAAGAGGTCAGCAACAACGCCATCGAGGTCTACATGCACCGGCTGCGCAAGAAGATCGAGCCGAGCGGCGTGCGCATCGCCACGATCCGCGGGTTGGGGTATTGTCTGGAAAAGCCGGCCGCCGCTCCGGCCAACGCAGCCTGACAGCGTCGCAACCAGCGTAGTGCGTCGAGCGGCGCCCGCCGTCCCTGCCACTTTAGCCTTCCCGCCCGATGCGTCCGAGCTTTCGTCACCCTCATCGCGCCACCCCCGCAGACTCGGACGCTTCCGCTCAATCGTCCCGTTCGGCAGGCGGCGTGTCCGCAAAACGTGACGCCCCCCCACTCTCCGGCGCCGACGATCCGTTCGCCCCCTACGCCGAGCCTGACTCCGCCCCCTACGCCGATCCCTACGCCAATCCCTACGCGGATCCGTACACTGATCCGTTCGTGCGCCCCGGCTTTGGCGCGCCGCTCGAGCACGAGGCGGACCCGCCGCCTCGTTCGCTGTTCGGCGAGATCCTTGACTGGATGCTCGCGCCGCTGCTCCTGCTCTGGCCGATGAGTATTGCCGTGACGTATCTCGTCGCGAAATCGATTGCCAACGGGCCGTTCGACCGGGCGCTCGAGACCAACACTTACGTCCTTGCCCAGCAAGTTCATTCCGATCGCGGACAGGTCACACTGACGCTGCCCATGCCGGCTCGCGACCTGCTGCGCGCCGACGCGACCGATAACGTCTACTTTCAGGTACTCGGGGCGAAGGGGGAACTCGTCGGCGGTACTGCGGACCTGCCGCTGCCGCATGAAGACGACCGACCGCAGCCGGGCGTGGTCCAGTTTCGCGACGAGACCATCGGCGGCAACGACATTCGCGTAGCGTTCACCTATGTCGATTTGCCACACGTGGCGCCCCCCGGCAGCATGGCGCTCGTACAAGTTGCAGAGACGCTCGACAAGCGCAGCCAACTGGCGAACGAGATCATCAAGGGGGTGATCCTGCCGCAATTCGTGATCCTGCCGCTGGCCATCGTGCTGGTGTGGTTCGGTCTGTCGCGGGGCCTTGCTCCGCTGCATGCGCTGCAAGAACACATACGCGCCCGGCGTCCCGACGACCTGTCGCCACTCGAAGCGCGCCAGGCACCGCCGGAGATTGCGCCACTCGTGGCGTCGCTCAACGATCTGCTCGGGCGGCTTGAGCAGAACATGAAACTCCAGCAGCGGTTCATTGCGGACGCCGCTCATCAACTCAAGACACCGCTCGCAGGACTGCGCATGCAGGCCGAACTTGCCTTGCGTCAAACGTCCCCCGACGAATTGCGTCGCTCGCTCTCGCAGATTGCGGTGAGCTCGCAGCAAGCGGCACGCCTCGTCAACCAGTTGCTGGCACTGGCCCGCGCGGAGAACAGCGCCAACGATGCTTCGGCCTTCACGCCGGTCAATCTCAGCGTGCTTGCGCGTAACGCCATGCAGGACTGGTTCCAGGCGGCGTTCGCCAAACGGATCGATCTCGGCTTCGAGGAGCCGCCATTCCCGGTGCACCTGTCCGGTCAGCCGGTGATGCTGCGTGAGTTGCTCAACAACCTGATCGATAACGCGATCCGCTATACGCCATTGGGTGGCAAGGTAACGGTTCGTCTGCGGTACGAAGCGTCCGACGGCTTCGTGCATCTTGAAGTCGAAGACACGGGGCCGGGCATTCCGGCGTCGGAGCGCCCTCGGGTGTTCGAGCGCTTCTATCGCATTCTCGGCAGCGACAGCGACGGCAGCGGCCTCGGCCTCGCCATCGTGCGCGAGATCGTGCAGATCCATCGCGGCGATGTGAGCGTACTCGACCATGTCGACGCGCAGCACCCCGAAGCAACCGGCACGCTCATTCGGGTGACACTCCCCCTCGCAGACACCCCTATCGAAAACCCGCATGCATGACAAAAACACGCTAAATACGTGCCATTTCGGGTCAAAGTCGAGGGTAAGCCCCTAGCAGCGTAAGCTTCGAGTCAGTTTGGCGTCAGACGGCGGTAAGGTTGTCCTCCAATAATCAGTTGTAGCGGCCCGGGCACGTCCCAGGGGCGTGCTTACATTACAGGAGACAACCGCATGGCTACTACAACGACAGCCACCTCCCATGCGCCGATGACTGCCGAAGAAAGGAAGGTTATCTTCGCGTCGTCGCTGGGCACGGTGTTCGAGTGGTACGACTTCTACCTGGCCGGGTCGCTGGCCGTTTTCATCAGCAGGCACTTCTTCTCGGGCATCAACCCGACGGCGGCTTTCATTTTCACGTTGTTGTCGTTCGCGGCGGGTTTTGCGGTACGTCCGTTCGGTGCCATCGTGTTCGGGCGCATTGGCGACCTGGTTGGCCGCAAGTACACGTTCCTTGTGACCATCACGCTGATGGGGTTGTCGACACTGGTGGTCGGTTTGCTGCCGGGCTACGGGTCGTGGGGGATTGCTGCGCCGGTGATCTTCATCGCCATGCGCTTGCTGCAGGGTTTGGCCCTTGGCGGCGAATATGGTGGTGCCGCCACGTACGTTGCCGAGCATTCGCCGCACGGCCGTCGCGGCTTCTATACGTCGTGGATTCAGACGACGGCCACGCTCGGTCTGTTTCTCTCGCTGCTCGTGATTCTCGGCACCCGCACGGTGATTGGCGAAGAGGCGTTCGGCGACTGGGGTTGGCGCGTGCCGTTCGTACTGTCGCTGGTGCTGCTGTTGGTGTCGCTGTGGATCCGCATGCAACTGAGCGAATCGCCGGCATTCCAGCGCATGAAGGCTGAGGGCAAGGGGTCGAAGGCGCCGCTCAGGGAGTCGTTCGGTGAATGGAAGAACCTGAAGATCGTGATTCTGGCGCTGGTCGGCCTGACGGCGGGCCAGGCAGTCGTGTGGTACACGGGTCAGTTCTATGCGTTGTTCTTCATGACACAGGTCTTGAAGGTCGATGGCAACACGGCGAACATCATGATCGCGGTGGCCCTGCTCATTGGCAGTCCGTTCTTCGTGTTCTTCGGTGCGCTCTCGGACAAGATCGGACGCAAGCCGATCATCATGGGGGGCTGTCTGATCGCGGCACTGCTGTACTTCCCGATCTTCAAGGCGCTCACGCACTATGCAAACCCGGCTCTGGAAGCTGCAACTGCTCGCTCGCCGATCACGGTGATCGCCGATCCGAACGAGTGCTCGTTCCAGTTCAATCCGGTGGGCACCTCGAAGTTCACCAGTTCGTGCGACATTGCCAAGAGCTATCTGTCGCGTTCCGGTCTGAACTATCACAACGTAGCGGCACCGGCCGGCACGATGGCGACGGTGAAGATCGGCGACAAGGTGATTCAATCGGTCGACGGCAAGGCGGCGGACGCGAAGGACGCGGTCAAGGCGTTCGAGGCGAACATGTCATCCACGCTCAAGGCGGACGGCTATCCACCCAAGGCGGAGCCGGCACAGATGAACAAGCCGATGGTCGTGGTTCTGCTCACGATTCTGGTGATCTTTGTGACGATGGTATACGGCCCGATTGCCGCGATGCTGGTGGAGATGTTCCCGACGCGCATCCGCTACACGTCGATGTCGCTGCCGTATCACATTGGTAACGGATGGTTCGGTGGCTTCCTGCCGGCCACGGCCTTCGCGATCGTGGCAACCAACGGGGACATTTACTCGGGGCTGTGGTATCCAATCGTCATCGCCCTGGCGACCTTCGTGATCGGCATGCTCTTCATCAAGGAGACGAAGGACGTCGATATCTACGCCAACGACTGATGGGGTAATCGACCCGGTCGCTTGAACGGATCGACAACGCCGGGGCCTTCGGGCCTCGGCGTTGTCTTTTCTGGCACGGGCACAGGGAGGTGGTCGGGATGCGGTTGCGTTTATTTTTGCCGTTTGGAAAAAAGATATTGACAGCCCATAGGGCCCTACCTATAATCTTTCTTCTACGGCGAATTAGCTCAGTTGGTTAGAGCGACGGAATCATAATCCGCAGGTCCGGGGTTCGAGTCCCTGATTCGCCACCAAATAAAACAAAGGGTTAGCTTCGGCTAACCCTTTGTCGTTTCTGCGCACTGTCAACGAAGTGTCAACCGTCCCAAACGTCAGCGGCACTACAGACCAGTAGGCTTGCGAGCGATCTTCACCTTATAATCAAATGAAGGCCGCGCCATGGACAAGACCGAACTCATCCAATTTCGAATCGACGCTTTTACGCCGGACACTCTCCCGATGTCGCGGCTGGCGGAGTATTTGACTCAGCTCGCAGACTTGCTCGGTAGCCATGAGCACGTCCACTTCACGAGCGTCAGGAAGGGGAGCGCAATTCCCCAGGCAAAGGTCGATTATCCAGCCATACCAAAGGTGCAAGCGCGACTACAACTTGCACACTCGATTGACGCGCCGGATGACATTCGGAAGCCATTCGAGGCAATCAATCGTCTTTTGAAGGCGGACAATGCCAAGGCGACACTGAAGGCGGGGAACGTCGTCTATGTTAAATTTCCCGGCCGCGATATTCCTGACGAAAAACTCTATAGGCTGCGCGAGGCGGGTTGCCTTGACGGCATAGTCATCCGCATCGGTGGCACAGACAGGACAATCCCGGTGTGGCTGCAATCGCTCGATAACCAGACGATCTATAAGGGAATCGATACGACACCCGAGACTGCGCGAGCGCTTGTCAGCCATTACCTCGGCAAGCCGGTTCGCGTTCACGGACAGGGAGTATGGGAGCGTTCGACCGAAGGCGACTGGAGTCTGGTAAGTTTCCACATCGCGCATTTTGAAGAGCTGGATGAGACGCCAGTTGACGAGGTGTTCGCAAAGCTCGCATTACATTCGGGGAATGGATGGGCGGAGTTCGAGGACCCGCTAAAAGAACATCAAAAAATCCGGGGAAGCGATTAATGGTCGTTTTTGATGCTGGAATTCTGATCAGTCTCCTGACACCTCGCAAGACAGAGCAGCACAAGAAAGAGCGCTTGGAATTTCTTGTACGCAGTCTTCATCAAACGCGGACAAAGATCCTCATCCCGACGCCTGCGTTGTCGGAGCTTCTAGTCCACGCTCCTGAACTGGCTGACGGATTTAGTCGATCGTCCGGTTTTGAGGTCGTCCCGTTCGATCAGCGTGCTGCGATCGAATGTTCGATTAGCATTCGAGCCGCGCTGTCCTCTGGAAATAAAAAGGGAAAGCAAAACGCGGCTTGGAGCAAGGTGAAATTCGATCACCAAATCGTGGCCATTGCGCGCAGCCGTAGTGCGACCTGCATTTACTCCGACGACAAGGGGCTTCGCAACTTCGCTCGGACTATTGGCATGAGTGCCGTTTCGTCCGACCAACTTGTCGATGATCCGGCGAAAGCACAGGGGCAACTTGATCTGGAGGAAGGGGAGTAAGCTCCCGCAGAGTAGTTCTCGCATGTGAGAACCCGGTATGCCGCAATGTCCGCAGACGATTTCGTTCAGCGCATGCGTCATTTGCCCGTCTGGCAAGGCAATTCCCGCCCTCTCTATTCCCTCCCGGAACGCTGACCAGGCATATCCGAAAACCCTCTCGCCTGAGTCGCCCGCTTTATGGTGCGCCCTTAGCTCATCCTGAAGCTCATCCTGAAGCTCATCGGAAATTGGCACTGCTCGCACCTTTCCCGACTTCGTTCTTGCGAACTGAATAATCCCTGCCCCTATCTGCGATATCTGAAGCTCCTCCGCTTCACTCCAGCGCGCACCAGTCGATAGGCAGACTTTTGTAATCAAGAGCACGTGCGGATTTCGCGCTGTCGATAATGCAGCAACCAGTAGACGAATTTGTGCGCCAGTAAGATAGGTCAGTTCGTTTTCCTGAATCTTGTACTGCCGAAGCTCGCCTATCGACAGATCCGCAGTTCATTACTGACGAGATCCGCCGACGAACGGTGCGCCAGTGTCAAGGTGTGACGATGCCCGGCATCGGCACACCTTGACTGGACTCTTATTGCTGCCGGCTCTTCTGGAAGTCCTGGTAATACTCGTCGAGAACCTGGCGCGTGAACTTCCCGATGGATGCGTATTCGCGATCCGTCAGGTTCGCGAGCGACACACGCGCCGACGTATCGACGACCTCGAATCCATTGCCGGGCAAAAGCACGACGCCAGTTTCCTGCGCGAGGCGGAACAGGAAACTGGTTCCCAGGTCGCTTTTGATGAACCAGGCTTCGAATTCAGGTCCATACAATGCACCGCCCAGTTCCTGAAGATCGATCAGGGTGTAGTAGTTGACATCGTTGGGTTCGTGCGCAACCTTGACGCCCATGTTTCGGTAGAGTGTGAGATACCGCTGTCGTATCAGTTGTTTGGCGGCATTCTTGTAACGATGTTCGCGATCCATCAAGCCGTTCAATGCAAAGAGCGCCATCTGGAGCTGCTGCGGCACAGACAGGCCGGCCGTATGATTCAGCGCCACCGCCCGACTGTCCGCCACCATACGATCAATAAAACGTAGTTTTCGGGGCTCCGTCGTCAGAGAGGCATACCGCACATCAAGCTGCTTTTTTTGCTCTTCGGGCAAGGCAGCCAATGCCGCGTCGAACACATTGTCTTCGTGTAGCGCGATCGCACCAAGCCTCCATCCTGTGGCGCCGAAGAACTTGGAAAAAGAATAGACACAGAGCGTGTTGCGCGGGCACTTTGCAAAAATCGACACGAAATCATCGGCGAATGTGCCATACACGTCGTCGGTGACGATAAAGAGGTCGGGAGTACGGGTTGCAATCAGGCTGGCCAATTGGTCCAGAACCGCATCAGACAGTTTGGTCGAAGGAGGATTGCTCGGATTGACCAGGCAAAATATCTTGATGGCCGGGTCCATCAACTTGTTGATTTCTGCCTGCGGCAGTTGCCAGTTGGAATGTTCATCCATACGGATATCAACGATCTCAAGCCCATAGTCGGCGAGAACGGGAATCTCCAGATACGGCGAGAAGATCGGCGTCCCGATGGCTATCTTGTCGCCCGGTTTGATCAAACCATTTTCCCGCAGACTCTGGAAAATGTAGGTCATTGCTGCCGTCCCGCCCTCGGTGGCAAATACGGAGAAATCGCCGCTGCGCGGCACCTGCCCGAACATCTCCTGCGCGAGATACGCTTTGACGATCTCCTCGGTATGCGCAAGCATTCTCGGAGGGGTGGGGTAATTGCAACCGAGAAATGCGCTGACCATTTCAAACAGGAACGCGTCCTGATCAAGCCCGAGCTGATCCTTGACGTAGGAGATCGCCGAGCGTAAGAAACAGACACCTTCGCTTCCGGCATGGTTGCCAGCGTATGTCTCGAACCGCTGCGCGATACCCTCGTGCTCGGGCAAGCCGCCGAAACCGCTGTTCAGGTAAGAATATGACCGCTGCGCCTCCTGCATCGCAAATTCACCCAGACTGAGGAAAGCCCAACGCGGTAGCGTAGCCAGGAAATTGGGATTGCCACGTCCTGCGTTGAGCATCAATCGCTGGGCATCCGACGATGCAATTTCTATTAGCTGATCCTTGAGTTCAAACGGGCTCAGATTGGCAAACCGACTGAAATCCTGCTTTGGCATGATAGGCCTCGTATCGGTAATGTTAGAGAACGGCGTTTTTGGTAATGACGCCGACAATGACCGGCCCCCAGAGTGTCAGGAACACGTTGGCCACGGCATAGGTGACGGTGAATGAGACAACCGGCGTAGCGTTGCCAGCCTTGGCCAGCAATGCCGCAAAAGCGGGGTTCGCGCTGCGACCACCGGCAACACACGCCAGCGCCTCAATGGGGTTTTGGATGCGCAGAACGTAGTAAGAGAAGAAGAAAGTAACGACCTGAGGGATCAGCGTAACGGCAACGCCGAGAAAGAACAGCGTCAAACCGTACTGCCTTATAGCAATCAGAGCCTGAGGCCCGGCCCCGATACCCACGACGCCGACAAACACGGCCAGCCCGAAGTCACGCAGGAAGTTGGAGGCGCCAACGGGTAGCGCAGCAAATTTCGGATGTACGCTGCGCATCCACCCAAACAGCAGACCGGATAGCAGGCAGCCGCCTCCGCTGCCGATCGAAATCGGGACGCCCCAGAGTTTGAATTCGATCATGCCGATCAGGATGCCAACCAGCATGCCGATGCCGAAGAAAATGAAATCAGTGACAGCAGCGGCGGTGATCTTGTAACCGATCTTCGCTTGCACCCGATCCAGGTCCACAGGACTGCCTGTGAAGTGCAGTTCGTCGCCAGTTTTCAGTTGCAGCTTGCTCAGCAACGGTAGATCCCGTCCCATCCGCTTTACCGCAGTCAAAAAGACGCCGTGACGCGTTTCGATATTGACGTGGTCGTGAATCTCATCGACGGCTCGGCCACCGAGGGCGCGATTAGTCAGAATGATTTCGCGATTCTCTTCAACCAGCGCTAGGCCATCCGGTGCGGCGACCTCTTTACCGAATAAGTCACCGGCGGTTTTCATGACATCAACCTTGCCGGTCACCGCGATCCGGTCGCCCGCCTGAATCAGTGTTGCATCGGTCAGATCAATTGAAGTGTCATTGCGGAACACAGCTTCTACAGCGGCATCGGAAAGCTCCTTGTCCAGTGTCAGCGCCGTCTTGCCGACCGCCTTGCTGTTCGCGGCTACTTCATAGACGCGAGTGGCGATATCCCTGACAGCATTGAACTGTCCGGGATCGAGTTCCGTTCGGCCTCCCGACATTGCCTTGGCGAGGTTGACAGCCTCCTTACGAATATCCCACTTCATGATCATCGGCAAGAACCAACTGACCATAATGATCGGGCCGAGCGAGCCGAAGATGTAGCAAACGGCGTACCCGACAGCGACGTTGGTCTGCATGGTCTTGACGAGTTCCGGTGACAGTCCCAGCTTTGCTATCGCGTCGCCGGCCGTACCGAGGATTGCGGACTGCGTCAGCCCCCCTGCCGCGAGACCTGCTGCCATTCCCCGGTCCAGTCCAAACATCCACGCAGCGGCCAGCACGCAAAGCAGACCGGTCAGACACATGATGAAGGACGAAGCGAGCTGATTTAGAGAGCGTCGGTTAAGCGCATGAAAGAACTGCGGGCCGCCCTGGAACCCGACCGCATAGATGAACAGTGCAAAAAAGATGTTCTTGATCCCGCTGTCGATATTGACGTCAAGCTGGCCGATGATGACACCAACGAGCAAGGTTCCAGCAATGCCCCCAAGTACGAAGCTTCCTATTTTGATTTTGCCGACAAGGTAGCCGAGGGCAATCGTGACAAAGAGTGCAAGCAACGGCTGGCTACCGAATAAGTGTCGTATGAATTCCATGCTCAGGTTCCTGAAACGGGTAGTGTTGTACCTCTGGATCTGATTCGCACTCCGAAATCTGAAATTCCATATCAGGTTCAGGTCGGTACTGATGTGTGTCCCGATACGGGCGACATTCTCTTGTTGATGATGGTTCTCGTGGAAGTGCAAAGGCACGCGTGCACAGATATTCTCCGGCCCCATTACCCACAGAGTTGGACCATATCGGGGCGTAAGCCAGAGGCCACTCGCAGGAAGCAAGGCCAGTTCCAGCGGCAATCCGTGAATACCGGAAAGTGGACTCAGTAACGCGACTCACTTGGTCTGGACTGAACTTCCCCCAGTTTTCGGGGCAGCCGAAGTATAGTGCTCCGTTTTATCCGGGTTGATCGAAATTTAGCTAAACTTTTGATGTTAAGCAATCTCTGATTAGCTTCGGTCGAATGTCTATCATTTTCAAAAACTTACCGCATCTCACGCCGAATCATAATGCGCAGGTCAGAGGTTCGATTTCCTGTTTCGCCACGAAATACGAAAACGGCTTCCAGCAATGGAAGCCGTTTGCTGTCGCGCCGCAAAGCTACCGTTTTCCCGCAAATCGATTCATTCACCGACTTCGCGGCCAACGTTCGGTGCTCTAGGCCGAACGTATTTTTCCAAGCAACGTCAATCGGGGTCGAATATCTCCACTGTTAACTTCGTCTTACGACGACGATCGTCGCAACCGCGACGCATCGTGCGATTGCCATGCTCATGATCGTCCCAATACGCTTGCGAATCCTGGCGATAACGCCTGTCGTCATCCCCGCACGACGACTGCGCCGCCCCTCCCCCCAACACCGTCCGTACGCTCGATCAGCTTGTCCAGTTCGCCGCGAATCAAACCTGCATTTCCATTCATTCAACCTCGCAAACGCCGAACTTCATGGACATAAAAAAACGGTGCCGATTTTCACCGGCACCGCGCTCATCTGCTGATTTGCTCACGTTTTCACGTGCTCACGTCCGCACCGCTCAGTGCAACACGCGGGTCTCCTTTGCCTTGCGACGTGCCTTCGCACGGCGCGTCATCATGTTCAGACCCTCGACGAACGCCGAGAATGCCATCGCCGCGTAGATGTAACCCTTCGGGATATGCGACCCAAAGCCTTCCGCGATCAGCGTCATACCAATCACCAGCAGGAAGCCCAACGCCAACATCACCACCGTCGGGTTCGCCGCAATGAAGCGCGAGAGCGGCCCCGCCACGAACAACATCGCCGTCACCGCCGCAATCACCGCGACAAACATGATCGGGATGTGCTCCGTCATACCCACCGCCGTCACGATACTGTCGATGGAGAACACCAGATCCAGCGCCAGGATCTGCATCACGGCCGAGCGCGCCGTGATCGTCACCATCGCACCCGCCGCTGACGTGCCTTCTCCCGACACATCCTCATCGTCCGCCGTCGACGCCACATGGTGATGCATCTCCTTCGTCGCCTTCCATACCAGGAACAGCCCCCCCGAGATCAGGATCAGATCGCGCCACGAGAATCCGTGGCCGAACATCTCGAAGAGCGGCGTCGTCAGCTTGGCAATCCACGCCACCGTCCCAAGCAACGCCAAACGCATGATCAACGCCAACGCAATGCCCATGCGCTGCGTGCGCGCACGCATCGATACCGGCAGCTTGTTGGTCAGAATAGAGATGAAAATCAGATTGTCGATGCCAAGCACCACTTCCATGACCACCAGCGTGACAAGCGCCGCCCACACCGCCGGATCAACCGCCAAAGCAAGTAGATAGTCCATATGTGCGCCAGAGTTTCCTTAGAGTTATCGGAGCGCCCACTCTCCCCAGCAGCGGACGCCTCCCTTCATTTTTCCGCACAAGTTCACAGAGCGCGGATTCAGGACAGCATCATCCTAGATCTCATGCTTCGCAAAAACCAGCTATATACTTCGCAATAGTTCGGTTTTTCCGAAGTCCACATCAATATGTTGAACTACCGTCATCTTTACTATTTTTGGGTCGTCGTCAAGGAAGGTGGCTTTGCTCGCGCTGCGGAACGCCTCGATATGGCCGTGCAAACCATCAGCGCCCAGGTTCGCGAGTTGGAGAAGACGCTTGGCCATCAATTGCTCAAGCCCGCCGGGCGCGGGGTTGCGATGACCGAGCCGGGGCAAGCGGCCTTTCGGCGTGCCGAGGAAATCTTCCGCCTCGGTCAGTCGATCCCCGATGAAGTCCGCGAAGCCGCAAGCGGCCGCGCAGCAAGGTTGGCCGTCGGGCTGGCCGACGGCATCTCGAAACTGGCTGCGCACGCCATTCTGGCACCCGTGCTCGACACGCCATCGCTGCGGCTCGTGTGCCACGAAGGCGAACACGAACAACTGCTCGGCGAACTCGCGCTGCACAAGCTCGACCTCGTGCTGGCGAGCCAGCCGGCCCCCTACAACCCAACCTTGCGCCTCTCGAGCGAACGCCTGGTCGAATCACCCGTCGACTGGTATGGCCCCGCGTCGCTCGTGCGCAACGCGTCGCGCGACGCGTTTCCTCAGTGCCTGGCCGACCTGCCCACCCTCCTGCCCACCGGTCATTCCGCGCTGCGCGCCCGGCTCGATCAATGGTTCGAGGCACAGGGCATTCGCCCCAATCTCGTCGGCGAATTCGAGGACAGCGCCCTCATGGCGGTCTTTGCCACGCGTGGCATGGGCGTTTTTCCATTGAGCGAGGCGGGCGCGGGCGACATCTCCCTGCTGCGCGGCCTGCGCTGGCTCGGCCGCCCCGACCATGTCTTCGAAGACATCCACGCCATTCGCTCGCGACGCGGCGAAGGTCATCCGCTCGTCGCGCAAATCATCCGGGAATTCGGCCCGAGCGCCGATTCTGATATAAAAACGACTGGCGTGCCCTCCAGGCCGCAGTCACCTGCAAGGAAACCTCATGACGAGCCATAGCGACCAGCGCAAATTCTTCCACCTCATGCTGTTCGTCGTGACCGTCGTGTTCGGGTGGATTCTGTTTCCGCTGTTCGGCGCCATCTTCTGGGGGACGATCCTCGCCGTGCTATTCCTGCCCGTGCAGCGCCGTATGCTCGGCCGCCTGCGCGGTCGGCGAAACCTGGCCGCGATCGCCACGCTTGCGCTCATCATGCTCATCGTGATCCTGCCGCTCACGCTCGTCGTGGGCATGCTGACGCAGGAAATCAGCACAGCGCTCGTTCGCTTCCGTGCCGATCTGCCGCAACTCACGATCGCCTTCCAGCAGTTGCTCGACCGGATGCCCGCGAACGTGCATCGCCTGATGGACCTGGCCGGCGTGCAGGACGTCAACGCTATCCAGCAAAAGCTCGCCGACGGCGCAGCCCAGATCGGCCGTCTGGTCGCCGTCCATCTCTTGAGCATCGGCCAGAACACAGCCCAACTGCTCGTGAGCTTCGGTGTCATGCTCTATCTGCTGTTTTTCCTGCTGCGCGACGGCATGATCCTCGGCACGATGGTGCGACGCGCCATACCGCTCGACGAACGTCACAAAAGCCAACTGCTCCGGCAGTTCACCACGGTCGTGCGCGCAACGGTCAAAGGCAACATCGCCGTCGCCGTGGTGCAAGGGCTGCTCGGTGGCTTCATCTTCGCGGTGCTCGGCATTCAGGGCTTTGTGCTTGCTGCCGTCGTGATGGCATTCCTGTCACTGCTGCCCGCCGTGGGCGCGGCCGTCGTGTGGGTGCCCGTCGGCGTATGGCTGCTGGCCTCGGGGGAAGTCTGGAGGGGTGTGGTGCTGTTTGCATTCTGCGGCACCATCGTGAGCCTGGTCGACAACGTGCTGCGTCCGATTCTCGTGGGCAAGGACACGAAGCTGCCCGACTGGGTCGTGCTGATCTCCACCCTCGGCGGCATGTCGCTCTTCGGCTTGACGGGCTTCGTGATCGGACCGCTCATCGCCGCACTGTTCATCGCGAGCTGGAACATCTTCACGCGTCTGCGCGACGACGACGCCAATCAGGCCGATGCCGGTTGATACCGGCTCATACAGGCTGATACCGGCTGATACCGGCAGCCATTGTCAAAATTTTGCGGGAATCAGCGGAATTCGGCCGGCACGAGCGCCAACCCATGCCGGCCGACCCGGCGCCAAGCCGAACGGCGTCGCCCTGCATCGACCTTACTGCGCCGCCACTGCCGCCCGAGTTCCTTGCACAAGGGCAGTGAGATCGGCCTCGACCTGCGCCATCACGCCATCCCAATCGCCGCGTTGCAACTGGCGGTAAAGCCTGAGCGACGGATACCAGTCGCTGTCCCTGCGCGACAACTGCCAACGCCAGTCGGGCGTGAAGTCGATAAGCCCCCAGACGGGTTTGCCCAATGCCGCAGCCAAGTGCAGCGCCGCCGTGTCTGCCGCAATGACGAGATCCATCTGCGCGACGACCGCCGCCGTCTCGGCAAAGTCGCTGAGCTTCGCCCCGATGTCGCGTACGTTGGCATACTTCGCCAATTCCGTGCGCTCGTCATCGGTTGCGTCGACCTGCAACGCGTAGAACTGCGCGTCGACGCCGAACACCCGCGCCCATTGCTCGAGTCCCCCATCGCCACGCCCAGGCGCCGAATGCGAGCGCCACACGAAGCCCACCCGCAACGCGCCTTCCGGCGGCTTGCCGAGCATCGATCGCCAAATCATTTCCCGCCCGGCACTGGCGCGCAGATACGGCGAACGCACCGCCACGTCGCTCCCCACGTTCAACAAATGCGGCAAGCTGAGCAGCGGCAATTGCCAATCGAACGACGGCACCGGCATACGCTCGCCCAGCACCGTCACGCCGCGCGCGAATCCGCCAAGCAAGGTGACGAGCGGCGCCTGCACCGACAGCACGACGTTCGCGCCCCGTGCAACCAGACGCGGCACGAACCGAGCGAACTGCAGCGTATCGCCAATCCCCTGCTCGCTATAGACGAACACCGTCTTGCCTGCGAGCGGCGCGCTGCCGTCCCAGAGCTTGTCGCTGAAGCGTCGCTGCTGGCCACCGTCCTGCCAGCGCCACTCGAAGTCATGCCACCCGTGCTCGTAATCGCCCAGCAGCAGATGGGTCTGCGCCCGGTTGGTGCGAGCTCCCGCATGCGTCGGCGCGAGCTTCACGGCCTCGTGCAGACACTGCAGTGCGTCGGTGAACGCCTGCCGCTCACGCAGCGCCACGCCAAGATTCACCAGCGGATCGGGCTGCTGCGGGGCAATGGCGTTCGCCAACCGGTAAGCGTCGATCTCTTCGTCGTGGCGGCCGAGTGCGCCGAGCGCGCGCCCTCGGTTGAAATGCGCCTGCCACAGCGCCGGAGCCTTGGCAGACGTGCGCTCGAACCATACGAGCGCGCGCGCGTTGTCACCCGCCTGCGCCCAGGTCAGGCCAATGGTATGCATCGTGCCAATGACGTCCGGCGACTGCTGCACCGTTGCTTCGAAGAGCGCCTCGGCGCGCATCTGACGCCCGGCCTGCAAGCTGGCCATCGCTGCGTCGAAGCTCGCCTGCGCCCCCGGTTGTGGCACAAGCGCGATCAGGCGATCAAACGCGTCGGCGGCCGACTCGAAGGCGCTCGTGCGCAATGAGACATAAGCCAGCCCCTCAAGGGCAGGCAGAAATTCCGGAGATTGCTTCAGTACTTGGCGCAACTCGACAATCGCTTCGTCGAGCCGGCCGGCGGCACTCAGTTGTCGTGCACGCTCGCAACGCGCATCCAATGGCGTCGTCATGCGGCGCATCCTTGCTTGTCTTGGTATTTGAGGGGACGGGCCGGCATGCGACACGACAGCCCGAGCGTCCTGCCACCCAGGCCACAGGCGCCGTAGCCCGATCGAGCGGTGCACACTACACGACCGCACGGCGCGAAGCAAGCCGTGGGAATTGGTCTGCGCAACGCCCATAAAGTTCACATCCTCAAAGCAACATTCTCGTGCTGGCGCGACCGCAAAATTACCGGCCCGAGCCCGCGCCTGCGCAAGGCAGACAAACACCGCGCGCGCTCAGCGGTATCGCCTGTCGGAACGCAACCCTACCGCAGTGCAACATAAAAACCACAATCGCTCGCCCCAGACCCGGTTTGCCAGTCTGCGGCACGCGCTTTAACATATTTTTACCGGGCAATCTGGTAGCATCCGCTGCCGTCCTTGCGCGCGCGCACCGTCGCTGCCGTGCCACGCACCGACGTCGAGTCCTGTTATCTGTCCGACCCCTCATCCTCACGAGGTCTTGATGACGCGCGTAGCCCGTCCGTTCATCCCCGCCACTGCGCGACGCCTGCTGCCCAACCGCTGGGATTTCATTGCCTTCCCGCTCATCATCGGATTTCTGATGGTCAGCTCGTCGGGCATTCGCCAGACCTGGGCGCCGCTTGCCGACCTGCAGACCGAGGTCATCTCGCTGAACCCGGCCAACCTGCCCGAGTACGCCTTGCGCACCACGCTGCGCATGCTCGCCGCGATGGTCGCCTCGCTCGTCTTCACGCTCGTCTACGGTACGCTCGCGGCCAAGAGCCGACGGGCCGAGAAACTGCTGGTGCCGATGCTCGACATTCTCCAGTCGGTGCCGGTGCTGGGCTACATTTCGTTTACCGTCACCTTCTTCCTCGCCCTGTTCCCGGGACGCGTGCTCGGCGCCGAATGCGCCGCCATCTTCGCGATCTTCACGAGCCAAGCGTGGAACATGACGTTCTCGTTCTACCAGTCGATGCGTACACAGCCGCGCGATCTGTCGGAGGTCGCCGTGAATCTGCGCCTCTCGCCGTGGCAGCGCTTCTGGAAACTCGATGTGCCTTACTCGATGCCGGGCCTCATCTGGAACATGATGATGAGCATGTCGGGCGGCTGGTTCTTCGTGGTGGCGTCCGAAGCGATCACCGTGGGCGACAAGACCGTCACGCTGCCGGGCATCGGCGCCTATCTCGCCACAGCCATCGTCCAGCGCGATCTGCACGCCGTAGGCTGGGTCATTCTGGCAATGGTGGTCGTCATCGTCATTTACGACCAGTTTCTGTTCCGGCCGATGGTCGCCTGGTCCGACAAATTCCGGCTTGAAGACACCGTCTCGCAGGCCGCGCCCGAGTCGTGGGTGCTCAATGTGATTCAGCGCACCCGGGCGATTCAGTTCCTGCTCCGCCCGTTCGGCAAGCTGCTGCGCACGCTCGCCCACATGCGCCTGCCGATCTCGCTGCCTGCCGCGATACATTCGGAATCGAAGACCGCGCTCTCACGTGTCATCGACGGGCTTTGGGCCGCGTTACTCGTGGTGCTCGGCCTGTCCGCCGCCTGGAAGATCTGCGCGTTCGTCATGGCCGAAGTCGGTGCCTCCGAAGTCCTGCACGTATTCGGCCTCGGCCTGATTACACTGATTCGTGTCGTGGTCCTCATCGCACTGGCGTCGGTGGTGTGGGTACCGCTGGGTGTGCTGATCGGGCTGCGTCCGAAGCTTGCCGAGCGTATTCAGCCGCTTGCCCAGTTTCTCGCCGCGTTCCCGGCCAATCTGCTGTTCCCGATCTTCGTCGTGGCGATCGTCCACTTCCACGCCAATCCGGACATCTGGCTCTCCCCGCTCATCGTGCTGGGTACGCAGTGGTACATCCTGTTCAACGTCATTGCCGGTGCGACGGCCTTCCCGAACGACTTCAAGGAAGCTGCGACCAACTTCCGCATTCGCGGCTGGCAGTGGTGGCGTCAGGTGATGCTGCCCGGCATCTTCCCCTATTACGTGACGGGCGCGATCACCGCGTCGGGGGGCGCGTGGAACGCGTCCATCGTCTCGGAATACGTGCAGTGGGGCGACGACAAGGTCGCCGCGCACGGTCTGGGCGCATACATCGCCCAAATGACGGCCGCGGGCGACTATCCGCGTATTTTGCTGGGCATCGCCGTGATGGCGCTGTTCGTCGTACTGTTCAATCGCTTGCTGTGGCGCCCGATGTACGCCATCGCTGAAAACAAGCTTCGCCTGAATTGAAGGGGCCGTGATGCCGAACGATACCCAACCGATCGCCGGAAAAGAGATCTTTTCGCTCGCCAACGTCAGCCGCGGCTTCCGCAAGGGCAGCGACGAGCGTCAGGTGCTCGACGGTGTGAATCTGCAACTGCACGAAGGCGAAATCGTCGGACTGCTCGGCCGCTCGGGCTCGGGCAAGTCGACGCTGCTGCGCATCATCGCCGGTCTGATTCAGCCGAGCGCGGGTGACATCCGCTACCTCGGCAAGCCGCTCGAAGGCCCGCCCGAAGGCGTGGCGATGGTGTTCCAGACCTTCGCGCTGTTCCCGTGGCTCACCGTACTTCAGAACGTGGAAGCCGGGCTGGAGGCACTTGGCGTCGAGCCGAAGGAGCGGCGTCGCCGCGCGCTCGCAGCCATCGACTTGATCGGTCTGGACGGCTTCGAAAACGCCTATCCCCGCGAACTCTCGGGCGGCATGCGCCAGCGTGTGGGCTTCGCCCGCGCGCTTGTGGTCAACCCCACGCTGCTGCTCATGGACGAGCCTTTCTCCGCACTCGATGTCCTGACGGCAGAGACGCTGCGTACCGACCTGCTCGACCTGTGGAGCCAGCGGCAGTTGCCGATCAAATCGATCCTGATCGTCACGCACAACATTGAAGAAGCCGTCTTCATGTGCGACCGGATTCTGGTGCTGTCGTCGAATCCGGGCCGCGTGGTGGCCGAGATCAAGGTGCCGTTCCCGCATCGTCGCAACCGTCTCGATCCGACCTTCCGCAAGATGGTCGACGACATCTATGCGCTGATGACGTCGCGCCGCAACGCACACACCACGCAAAAAATACCGCTGGAACTCTCGAGCCCGCTGCACGAAGTGTCGACCAACCTGATGGCCGGTCTGCTCGAAGCGCTCGCCGGCCCGCCTTACAATGGCCGCGCCGACTTGCCGGACATCGCGCAGACGCTGCTGCTGGAGGTCGACGACCTCTTCCCCGTCGCGGAAATTCTCGACCAGTTGGGCTTCGCGGAACTCAAGGAAGGCGACCTTTTGCTGACCGTCGCGGGCAAGCACTTCGTGGACGTGAGCACGCAGGAACGCAAGGTCTTGTTCGCCGAGCATCTGCTACGCCATGTGCCGCTCGCCGCGAAGATTCGCGCGGTGCTGCAAGAGCGGCGCGGCCAGCGTGCCCCGCGCGTACGCTTCGAGCAGGAGCTGGAAGACTCGATGTCGGACGATCTCGCGCAGGAAACGCTCGACACGGCTATCAACTGGGGACGCTACGCCGAGATCTTCTCGTATAACGACCACACCGAAACGTTCAGTCTGGAGGACGTGGAAGGCGCGACCTGATCGCAGTTCACCGGGGTACGACTACCGGAAAAATAACGCCGCGCGGGTCGTCCGATCGCGCGGCGTTGTCCTTTATCAGAACGCGTAGCCCGCGCCAATCATCCACGTCTGGTTGATCGTCTTCGAATCGGGTTCGTAGGCGTTCACGCCCGGCTGCACCTGCGTGACGCTCGAACGGCCGTACTGGAAGCGCGACCACTCGTACGTCGCGTTCACATGGAAGTTGCGCGCGATCGCGTAGTCGAGCCCGAAGCCCGCCACCACGACCGGCTTGCTGCCCAGGCTGAACGTGTTCTGCGAGCCCGCGAGCGTCATCGATGCGCCGACCATGGCCCCTGCACGAATGTCGGCGGTCGCGACAAGTTTCGGCGTGACTTCGAGCTGCCCCATGAGACCGCCGCCGATCACGTGATGACGATATCGCTCATAGAAACCATAGGGATCGCGGCTACTGTCTCGAATCCAGTCCCGATAGCTGTAGCTCACGTACGGGATCACCTGCGCATTCCAGGTGCCGAGTTGGAATGGGATCGCCTTGCCGGCCTTGAGCGTGACATCCGTGGTTGTCGAACGCGTGGTCATCGTATAGTCCGGCTGGACGACACGGCCCGCGAAATCTTGCAGATAACCACCGTAATCGACATTGCCATGCGCCACGCGCACCGAGCCGCTGAAGTACAGGTTCGACACGCCGAACAACTGGCGCTGGGTCGACGCCCCCAACGCGAACGCGGCAGTCGTCCCCCGCTCGGCGTCGCTCTTGCCGGGCGCGATGTTCTCCCAGTAGTGCATCTGCTGGGCACCTGCGCCGATCCAGACCTGATTGTTGGCGCGCAGCATGGCGTCCTGCGCTTGGGCATTGGCCGCGCACGATGCTGCGACAACGACGGCGAATACGGCGGGCTTGATGGCCGCTCCCCATTGGCCGCAAACGATAGTGCGGCAAGTGTTCCGCGTCATGACACGTCCCTCCCAGGCGTGATCTCTACAACGACTCGGAAGTGGCCATCGACGTGGCCACCGTTTGCACGCATTGTTTCAGCGCGTGCCGCGGCGCGCAAGCGGGGAAATGTGGAATCTGCATTCGCTTCGCAGATCAAGAGTCACGCGCCGCGAGACACTGTGTACGCCTACCCGAGCGCCAGGCCGCTGCCGTTGGGGCTGGCGCCGACAATGTGTGTGTTGCCCTCGCTCAAAGCCGTCGCCGAGACATGTGATGCGTCGACGCAACCGTGTCAAAAAGGCCACACCTATCGGTAAAGATACTGATTCGCGGTCGTTTTTTTGCGGTCGCATAATCGGGCGAGAACCTGCGCGTCATGCACCGGGGGGCGCATCGACGGCGTGTCATGCAGGTTCTTTCCGCGGCGAAGACCGTGCATCGGATCCGAGAAGACGCAACATGAGCTACTACCATTCAAAAGAAGCTGGCCGAGTACGAGCCTTCAGCCTGACGCCCGCCTACCGCTGGCGCCGGCGTGCCTACGCTGTGGCATGCGCGGTTCTCGCCGCACTCACCTACTACGCGGTCCACCACCCGAAGTAAGCCTCGCGGCAGGACCCGCGCACAATGAAACAAGGCGCGTACGACTCGACATCGCACGCGCCTTGTTCGAACCGTCTTCTCTTTTTCTACCCGCGCCCGGAGACCCGTCGGCGTGACCTGCCGCGTTTCGGCACCCTCAGCTCGCTCGTCACGCAGCGTGTCCGAGTGCCGGGGCGTGCCAGTCGAGCGGTACGTTGGCGAGCATGTCGTCGACCATGGCGTCCAGACCGAAGGCCGGCTGCCAGCCCCAATCGTAGCGGGCATGCGTGTCGTCGAGCGTGTGCGGCCACGTCTCGGCAATCGCCTGACGGAAGTCGGGGGCGTATGTCACCGCGAAGCCCGGCACGCGGCGCGCGATGGCCGCCGCCAGGGTGGCCGGATCGAAACTCACGCCAGCGACGTTATACGACGAACGCACACGCAGCCGCGAGGCGTCTGCGCCCATCAACGCCAGCGTGGCGCGCACCGCGTCGGGCATGTGAATCATCGGCAGCGTCGCGTCTTCCTTCAGAAAACACGTGTAGGTCTCGCCGCGACGCGCGGCCTGAAAAATCTCGATGGCGTAGTCGGTCGTGCCGCCGCCCGGGGGAGTCTTGTAACTGATGACGCCCGGATAGCGCAGACTGCGAACGTCCACCCCGAACTTGGTGAAGTAGTACTCGCACAGACGCTCACCCGCCTGCTTGCTGATACCGTACATCGTGGTCGGATCCATGATGGCGAGCTGCGGCGTTTCGACCGCGGGCGTATGCGGGCCGAACGCGGCGATCGACGAGGGCCAGAACACCCGCAGTCCCGTGCGCTCGCGCGCCAGTTCCAGCACGTTGAGCAGGCCGTTCATGTTGAGCGTCCAGGCCTGCAGGGGACGCGTCTCGCCCGTCGCCGAGAGCAACGCCGCCAGATGGAATATCTGGGTGATGCCGAAGCGCTCGACGAGCGCGGCCAGACGGGGTGCATCAAGCACGTCCAGGGTCTCGTAATGCACCGGATGACGCGACGGCCCCGGCGCGATATCCGTGGCGACGACATGCTCGTTGCCATACTGCGCGGCGAGGGCTTCGACGAGTTCGCTGCCGATCTGCCCGTTGGCGCCGATGATGAGGATGCGTTCCATGTTCAACCTTGCTGGAGAATGCCGAGTTCTTTGCCGGCCTGGGCGAATGCGCTCAGCGCGCGGGTGAGGTGATCGCGCGTGTGGGCCGCCGAGAGCTGCACGCGCACACGCGCCTGGCCCTGCGGCACCACCGGATAGAAGAAACCGGTGGCGATCACGCCCAACTCGTACAGTCGCTGCGCAAAACGCTGCGCGAGCATCGCATCGAAGAGCATGACGGGCACGATCGGGTGGGTACCCGGCTTGATCGTGAAGCCCAGCGCCGCCACTTCCCGACGGAAATACGCGGTGTTCTCATGCAGTTGTTCGCGACGCGCCGACGAATGCTCGAGTTCGTCGAATACGGCGAGCGACGTGCCGACGATGGCCGGCGCGAGGCTGTTCGAAAAGAGGTATGGGCGCGAGCGTTGGCGAAGCGTCTCGATCACCTCGCGTCGCCCGGCCGTGAAGCCGCCCATCGCGCCGCCAAGGGCCTTGCCCAGCGTGCCGGTGATAATGTCGATCTTGCCAAGCACACCGTGATGTTCATGCGTGCCACGCCCCGTCGGCCCCATGAAACCGGTCGCGTGGCACTCGTCGATCATGATGAGGGCGCCGTACTGCTCTGCCAGCGCCACAATGCGGTCGAGCTGGGCAATCGTGCCGTCCATCGAGAACACACCGTCGGTGACGATGATGCGATGACGGGCGCCGGCCGCCGCCTGCAACTGGCGCTCGAGGTCGTCCATGTCGTTGTGCGCATAGCGCAGACGCTGCGCCTTGCAAAGACGCACGCCGTCGATGATCGAGGCGTGGTTGAGCGCGTCGGAAATGATCGCGTCCTGCTCGTCGAACAGCGGCTCGAAAACACCCCCATTGGCATCGAACGCGGCGGCGTACAGGATGGCGTCTTCGGTGCCGAGGTACGCGGCGATGCGGGCTTCAAGTGCCTTGTGCGGGCCTTGCGTGCCGCAGATAAACCGCACCGACGACAAGCCGAAGCCGAAGTCTTCCAGCGCCTGCTGCGCCGCCTTGACGAGCACTTCACTGCCTGAGAGCCCAAGGTAGTTGTTCGCGCACAGGTTGATACGCGTCTGGCCGTCGTCGCACATGACCTCCGGCCCCTGCCGCGACATGAGCACGCGTTCCTGCTTGAAAAGGCCCTGGCGGCGCGTGTCTTCCAGTCGTTCGGTCAGTTGGCGGTAGAAGCCCTCGCGAGCCTCCGGGGCGTGTGCGGTCATCGTGCGCATCTCCTGTGTGCGTTGGGCGGCGCCGTTGTGTGGCGTCATCCGAGGAATCTGGCGGGCTGAATAGATGCCGGTCGGCATCGAAAGCCATTCGTGAATGGGGCGCATGCTCTGCTACCATGCATCCATTCACCTTATCGGAAACTATACTATATATTGAACCAATTTCAATATATTGGAAAATTCTAATATCCCGGAACTCATATGGCAAGTACTCTCGCTGCATCTGCGGTGTCCCCGATTGCGCCGCCGCCCGTCGGAGACATGATTCAGCAACTGCGCAAGGAGCGCGGCATGACGCTCGAGACGCTCTCGCGCGCTTCCGGCGTGTCGAAGTCGATGCTCTCGCAGATCGAGCGCGACAAGGCCAATCCGACCATCGCCGTGGCGTGGCGGCTCGCCAATGCACTGGGCGTGCGGCTCGACCAACTGCTGGGCGCCCCGGCGGGCGACCCGGAACCGGTGCGCGTGATCGGCAAGCATGAAATCCCGACGCTGGCAGGCGCCGAGCACGCCTATCAGTTGAAGATCCTCGGGCCGATGGAGCTGGCGGGCAAATATGAGTGGTACGAACTGACCCTGCAGCCCGGTGCGGCGCTTGTCTCCGAGCCGCACGATCCGGGCACGCGGGAACACTTCACCGTGTTCGACGGGCAGGTCGACATCGAAGTCGAACATTTCGCACGACGCGCCAAACCGGGCGAGACCGCGCGCTACCCCGCCGACCGCGCCCATGCCATCCGGAATGTCGGCAAGTCGGTCGCGCGCGGCCTGCTCGTCGTGATCCACGGATAAGCCGCGTCAGATCAGCGAAATCACACGGCCCGTCACCGCCGGACGCGCCTCGGTGCGTGGGGGGCGTGGGGGGCGTGGGGGGCGTGGGGGGCGTGGGGGGCGTGGGGGGCGTGGGGGGCGCGAGATTCGTGCGATTCGTGCGATTCGTGCGATTCGTGCGATTCGTGGAATGCGTGGGATGCGTGGGTAGATTAAGCGCGCGTGGTGCTTCGGCGGCGCGCGCCGCCTCACGCGTGGCTGTGCGGCCCGGACTCAGGCCTGCTCCAACGCCCCCGCCATCCCGGCATCGATGACCTGACGCGCCACGGTCGGCAAAATGCGCAGCGGCGCCGAACCGGGTCCGAACGTCTGGCTCGCCGCGTAGGCGCCTTCGAGAATGAGCGACAGCGCGTCGACCAACGGCGCAGGCGTCTGAAGGCCCGCGGCGGTGGCGAGTGCCGTGAAGCGCTGCACCACTTCCGCCTTGTAATCCACGACCGACTGACGGGCCGGATGCTGTGGATCGGGAAATTCGGCCGCCACGTTCACGAACGGGCACCCGCGATAGCCGGGCTTGCTTGCCCGCTCGGCAAGATCGACGAAGATCTGCAACATCTGCGCGCGCGGCTCACCCGGTCGCTTTGCGATGCTCGCATCGATACGCGCCAGACTCGTCGCCTGCATGTGATCGAGATACGCCAAAATCAGTTCGTCTTTCGATGCGAACTGGCGATAGAGACACATCTTGTTCACACCGGCACGCTTGACGACGGCATCTACACCCACAGCGCGCACCCCTTCGGCGTGGAACAGTTCGACAGCCGCGTTGAGCAAGTACTGTTGCGCCACCGACGCGGGGGTCACCTGCCGCGCCGCCTTACCCGGGCGCGACGTCCCGCTGCGACGGCGCACCGAGGTCGCCGGGGCATCACCCTTGGCGGGTGGCGCGACCTTCAGAGCGACCTTCGTGTCGCCCTTCGTTTTGACCCCGGCCTGCGTATCGGGCATGACAGGCGTTGTCGATTTGACCATGGTCCGGCGCTCCCCAAGCTGTGATTTGCAATGCCGGGCAAAGCCCTGACGCCGCAAAGGAATACTTGACATGTTACCGATCGGTTCATAACATGGCAACCTAATGTTACCGATCTGTCACAAATCGACTGACAAGCGTAGACAGCGAGGTTCCCGCAAACGTTCCCGGCTCGGCTGCGAAGGCCGATCTCAGCAAGGATTTACGCCATGAAGGCTGCACTCGCAAGGCGCATCGATGGTCGCTTCCATTATGGTTGGATCGTGGTTGGCGTCATTTTCCTGGTCCTGCTTGCGTCGGCGGGCATTCGCGCGACGCCCAGCGTGATGATGGTGCCGCTCGAACACGACTTTGGCTGGAGTCGCGCCACCGTTTCGCTGGCCATTTCGGTGAATCTGGCGCTCTACGGACTGACCGGTCCGTTCGCGGCGGCCGCGATGCAGCGTTTCGGAATTCGCCCAACGGTGATGGTGGCGCTGCTGCTGCTCGCCTCCGGCACGGCCCTCTCGTCGCTGATGACCGCCCCGTGGCAGATGGTGCTTATCTGGGGCGTGATGGTCGGTGGCGGTACGGGCGTGGCCGCCATTACGCTGGCCGCGACGGTCACGAACCGTTGGTTCCACACGCATCGCGGTTTGGCCATGGGCATCCTGACGGCCAGTTCCGCCACGGGCCAGATGGTCTTCCTGCCGATGATGGCGGCGGTGATCGAGCGCCATGGCTGGCGCCCGGTGGTGCTGATCGTTGCGGTCGTCGCCGCGCTGGTGCTGCCGCTCGTGGCCTTCCTCGTGCCGGAGCGTCCGGGCTCGGTCGGTCTGCGTCCGGTCGGCGCCCCGGAAGACGCACCCGATATCCCGCTGGCCCAGGGCAATCCGCTGGCCCACGCGTTGTCTGCGCTGCGCATGGCGGCCGGCAAGCGCGACTTCTGGCTGTTGTTCTTCAGTTTCTTCATCTGCGGCGCGAGCACCAACGGCTACATCGGTACCCACTTCATCGCGATGTGCGGCGATTACGGTATCTCGGAAGTCAAGGGCGCGGGCATTCTGGCGGGGATGGGCACGCTCGATCTCGTGGGCACCACCCTCTCGGGCTGGCTCTCGGATCGTTACAACAGCCGCGTGCTGTTGTTCTGGTATTACGGCTTGCGCGGGCTGTCGTTGATTTATCTGCCGTATGCCTTTGGCTTCGACTTCTTCGGCTTGCCGCTCTTCGCACTGTTCTATGGCCTCGACTGGATCGCGACCGTGCCGCCGACCGTGCGCCTGACGACCGACGTATTCGGGAAAGCCATGGCCCCGATCGTGTTCGGCTGGATCGTCGCCGGGCACCAACTCGGCGCGGCGACCGCCGCGTTGGTCGCCGGATCGATGCGCGCCACGCTCGGCAACTACACGATGGCGTCGATGCTCTCGGGCGGCGTGTGCCTTCTCGGCGCAGTCATGGTGCTACGCATTGCGCGTCGCGCGCCGGCGAGTCCCGTCGCGGCGGGCGCCTGAGCGTGCTGCGATACGGCACGAATCGTCGTGAATGGTCGTGAATCGTCGCGAATCGTCGTGTTGGCGCTCGCGTGCCGGCGCGTTGTCCGTCGACAAACATCGCGTTGGCGGGTCGTCGGCAAGACTGCCGGATTTGCCGTAATCTGTACACGTTTTGTGCAACACAGCATTCCCCACTTCAACAGGACCTTCAGCAATGACGGACTCGCAACATCCCCCCCTCGCCGCGCTCGACACGGATCTCTTCTCCCCGTACGCGCTCGGCCCGCTTGAACTGAGCAACCGCATCGTGATGGCACCGCTCACGCGTAGCCGCGCCGGCGCCGGCGACGTACCGGGCCCGATGAACGCCGAGTATTACGTGCAACGCGCGTCGGCCGGCCTCATCATCAGCGAAGCCACCAACATCTCGCAGCAAGGCAAGGGCTACGCCTTTACGCCGGGCATCTACACCGATGCGCAGGTCGCAGGCTGGAAGCAGGTGACGGACGCCCTGCATGCCAAGGGCGGCAAGATTTTCTGCCAGCTCTGGCATGTCGGCCGCATCTCGCATGAATCGCTGCAGCCTGACGGTGCGCTACCGGTCGCGCCGTCCGCGATTCAACCTGCCGGCAAGGCGTTCACCGAGCATGGTTTCGAGCCGCACCCGACGCCGCGTGCGTTGGAGACATCGGAGATTCCGGGCATCATCGCGCAGTATCGTCATGCCGCCGAGTGCGCGAAGCGTGCCGGGTTCGACGGCGTGGAGATCCATGCCGCGAATGGTTATCTGCTCGATCAGTTCATGCGTGACAAGACGAACCATCGCACCGACGCCTACGGCGGCAGTATCGAGAATCGTGTACGTCTCACGCTGGAAGTCACGCAAGCGGTCGTCGACGTCTGGGGCGCCGACCGTGTCGGCATTCGCCTCTCACCCATCAGTCCGGCGAACGATTGCGGCGACAGCAATCCGGAGCCCGTGTTCACGTATGCCGTCGAGCAGCTCAATCGTTTCGGTCTCGTGTACCTGCACGTCATCGAAGGGGCGACAGGCGGCCCGCGCGAAGTGGCGAACGGCTTCGACCTGCAGAAGCTGCGTCGCCTCTTCAAGGGCGCGTTCATGGCGAACAACGGGTACGACCTCGCGCTCGCGGTCGAGGCACGCAAAGAGAACCTGGCTGATCTGGTCGCCTTCGGCAAACCGTTCATCGCCAACCCGGATCTGGTGGAGCGCCTCAAGCGCGGCGGCCCATTCAACGAGCTCGATCGCGCCACGCTCTACGGCGGTGACGCCCGTGGCTACGTCGACTATCCGGCGCTCGACGCATCGGCGGCATAATCTGCTGGATCCGCTGGATCCGCCGCATCGACGCGTTGGCGCGTTGCGCTGAATCGGAAAGGGCGCCTATGGCGCCCTTTCATGCGTTTTAGCGCCCTGCTCACGCCCCGCTCATGCCGCGCGCTGCGCTTGCCAACGGACCAGATCGGCGCCCGCCGGGTTCTGATACATGCGCAAGCCGAACTCCGGGAGGATGGCCAGCAGGTGATCGAAGGCGTCACCTTGCACGCGTTCGTACTCGGCCCACACCGTGGTGTTGGTGAAGCAATAAAGCTCGATGGGGATGCCGGTCGCCGAAGGCTCCAGCGCACGCACCATGCAGGTCATGCCGTCGTGAATGTTCGGATGTGCCTTCAGATACGCCAGAGCATAGGCGCGGAAGGTGCCGATGTTCGTCAACCGTCGCGTGTTGGCCGGAACGCCCGCCGCAATGCCCAGTGCGGCATTCGCGTCGGCCAGCGAGCGTTGCTTGTCCGTCAGATACGGTCCGAGCAAATGCAGCTTCGACAAGCGCGCAATCTCGGCCTCGTCGAGGAATCCGATACTGCCCGCATCGACGCACAGCGTGCGCTTGATGCGGCGACCGCCTGCCTGCTGCATGCCGCGCCAGTTACGGAAGCTCTCCGAAATCAGCCGCCACGTCGGAATCGTCGTGATCGTCTTGTCCCAGTTCTGCACCTTCACCGTATGCAGTGCGATGTCGACCACGTCGCCATCGGCCCCCACCTGCGGCATCTCGATCCAGTCGCCCACGCGCAGCATGTCGTTCGACGTGAGTTGCACGCTGGCAACGAACGACATGATCGTGTCCTTGAACACCAACAACAGTACCGCCGACATCGCCCCCAGGCCGGAGAGCAGGAGCCACGGCGAACGATCGATGACGGTCGCCACGATCGCGATCGCTGCGACCACATACAGCCCAAGCTTGCCCAACTGCACGTATCCCTTGATCGACCGCGTGCGGGCGTGCTCGGAGAGCGCGTACACCGTTTGGGCGGCGTCGAGAATGCCTGCGATGGCAAGCGTCGCGTAGAGCAGCGTCGTCGCGAGCGCGACGTTGCCGATCACCATCGCTGTCTTCGGCGGCAGGTCCGGGACCCACGCGACGCCGAACTGAATCACGAGATACGGCAGAATGCGCGCCGCGCGATGGAAGACACGATGGGCGAGCAACGCGTCGTCCCAACGGTTCACCGTGCGCTTCACCACGATACGCACCACGCGAACAATCAGGAACTGCGCCACGGCCTGCACCAGCAGCGCCACCCCGATCAGTATCGCCATCGCCCCGGCCATCCGTGCCCACGGCGCGTTGTCGAACCACGCCATCATCGCTTCCCACGTCATCCTGCAACTCCTTTCCGGCTGTCTATCCCACTGTCTATCCCGACCGCCCCCGCGGGGCGCGCGAATACAAAAATGACGGCCCGCACCGGGCCGTCATCATCTCACCTGCCGGACAAACGTCATTGACACTCGCCCGTCGACGGCCTCATGCGCAATCGTCGCAGTCCTCGCCGCAATCGTCATTGCAATCGTCGCCTCAATCCTCGTCGCAAGCCGACGATCAGCTTACACCGACGCGCCAAAGGGAAGGGGCGCAATCACATGCGGCGCCGACGGCGGGGCAGGCACGGTGATCGCTCCGCCGCCGTTTCCGCGCGACTTGCCCGAACTCAGATAGTCGGCGATGGAATCCTGCGTCACCTCGCCAAGATACGCATTGTCGTCGCCCAACACCGGCAGCGATGCCAGGTTATGTTCATACATGCGCGAGAGCAATACGCGCAGATTGTCGTCCGCGACGGCCGACGCCTTGAAGTCGCGCACCCGCTCGCCACATGTCCCCTGCGCCTGCCGCGTGTCGCGGCGTGCAACGTAACCGAGCGCGCGGTCACGCTCGTCGACGACGACCAGCGAGCGCGTGTCGAGTTCGTCCATCATGCCGTACGCCTCGGCCAGCGTGGTCCGCGGCTTGACGGTCGGCAGCGGTGCGGCAGCATCTTCCGCACGCACCAGCAACAGGCGCTTCAAAATTCGGTCATGTCCCACGAAACTCGCCACGAACTCGTCGACCGGACGGGCCAACAACGCATCGGGTTGCGCGTACTGCACCAGACGTCCCTGGCGGAAGATCGCGATGCGGTCGGCCAGCTTGATCGCCTCATCGATATCGTGGCTGACCATGATGACGGTCTTGCCGAGTTGGCGCTGCATCTGCAGGAATTCGTTTTGAATCGACTCGCGGTTGATCGGATCGACCGCGCCGAACGGCTCGTCCATCAGCAACACGGGCGGATCGGCGGCCAGCGCGCGGATCACGCCGATACGCTGCTGCTGCCCCCCCGAGAGCTCACGCGGATAGCGTGACAGATAGCGCTTCGGATCGAGCGCCACCATCGCCATCAGTTCGGTCGCGCGCGCGTGGCACCGCTTCTTGTCCCAGCCCAGCAGGCGCGGCACGACGGTGATGTTCTCCTCGATGGTCATGTTCGGGAACAGACCGATCTGCTGGATGACATAACCGATGTGGCGGCGAAGTTCGATTTCGTCGATGTTGCCGGTATCTTCGCCGTTAAGCAGAATGCGTCCGGACGTCGGCTTGATGAGCCGGTTGATCATCTTGAGCGTGGTCGTCTTGCCACACCCCGACGGGCCGAGAAAGACGCAGATTTCGCCCGGTGGCACCTCGATGCTCACGGAGTTCACGGCGATCACGGGCGTGCCGTCCTTCTGGACGAAGCTTTTGGTGAGGTTGTCGAGTGTAATCATACGGTTCGGATTCCTTTCGGTGTCAGCACGCGCTGCAGGCGGTGCAACAAGGTGTCGGCGACGATGGCGAGCAGACTCACCATGACCGCACCCGCGACAAGCTGCCGGGTATCGCTCTGGCTGATCCCCTGGGTGATCAACACCCCGAGTCCGCCGGCCCCGACGATGGCGCCAATGGCCATCACGCCAATATTCATCACAACGGCCGTGCGCACGCCGCCCAGCACCACCGGCACGGCCAGCGGCAGCTCCACGAGGCGCAGACGCTGCCCGAACGTCATGCCGATGCCGATCCCCGCTTCGCGAATGCTCGGGTCGATCTGCTGCAACGCGAGACTCGTGTTACGCATGATCGGCAGCAGCGAATACAGGAACACGGCCGCAACGGCCGGCGCCGGTCCGATCCCCATGCAGTAGACCGACAGCACCGGGATCATCAGACCGAACAGCGCGATCGACGGAATGGTCAGCACGACGGTCGCCAGGCCAAGCACGGCGCCCGACAGCCAGCGAAAGCGCGTGACCAGCACGCCCAGGGGCACACCTACCACGATGGCCGCCCCGACCGATGCGGCCACCAGCCACGCATGCTGCCCCGTGAGGGTGAGAATGCGGTGCCAGTTATACGTCAGAAATTCAATCATGAGACTCCTCAATCGGTAACTCTGGGGGGCAACTTCGGGCCGGTGCCGTCATTGCACCAGTCCTTCCTGCTTGAGGAAGTCGCTCGCCACACGCGACACGGCCCGATGGCCGATGTCGACCTTCGCGTTCATGTCGCTCATGTTCTCGTTGTTGATCTTCGCGGACAGCGCGTCGAGGGCTTCGGCGAGCCTGGGATTGGCGTCGAGCACTTCCTTTCGAACGACGGGTGTGGCGGCATAGGCCGGGAAGAAGTCTTTGTCGTCGGCAAGCACCTTGAGATCGAACCCCTTGTTGCGTCCATCGCTCGTGTAGACGAGACCGGCGTCGATCTGCTGGTTCCTGAGCGCCGTATAGACGAGGCCCGGGTCCATCTGCTTGATGTTGCGCCGCGCGAGATGAAAGCCGTAGAGATGCTCCATCGGCACCAGCCCGTCCGAGCGGCCAACGAACTCCATGTCGAACGCGAACGTCATCTTCGGATTCGCCCGGAATCTCTGCACGAGTTGCGACACCGTTTCAATACCCGCCTCTCGGGCAATCTTGCCCGGCACGGCAAACGCATAGGTGTTGTTGAGCGCCGACGGGTTGAGCCAGATGAGGCCGATCCTGGCGTCGAGCGCTTTCACGCGTTCGTACGTCTGCTGCGGATCGAGCTTCTCGGTGACCTTGTTGTAGACGATCAGCGAAGTACCGGTGTACTCCCAGACGATGTCGAGCTGGTTGCTCTCCATGCCTTGACGCATGACCACGCTACCCAGGCCATTCTTGAGCTCGACGTCGTACCCTTGGCTACGCAGGTACTGCACCGTCATCTCCGAGAGGATCAACTGCTCGGTAAAGTTCTTGCCGCCAACGGTGAGCGTTGTGGCCTGGGCGGCGACGCTCGTTGCCATGAAGCCGAATGCGAGGCAGGCCGTGCCGAGTCGCCGCAACCAGCGCGGCACCGCGCCAGCCGGCGTGCGAGGAAATGAAATTTGCATGGGTGTGGGTCTCCTTTGTCTTAACGCGCGGGCGCGCCGTGACGGGCGAACCAGAGCCCGCTCGCGAATGCGACAATGCCGTCGAGCACGAGCGCGAGCAGTGCGGTCCCGGCGGCGCCGAGGAGCAGCTTCGTCGGGTCGTTCAGATAGATGCCTGGGAAGATCAGTTGTCCGAGACTGTCCGCGCCGATCAGAAACGCGAGCGGTGCGGTGCCGACGTTGATCGCGAGTGCAGTGCGAACCCCGCCGACGATGACCGGCATGGCGTTGGGCAGGTCGACGCGGAACAGCACTTGTGCGGGCGTCATGCCCATGCCTCGTGCCGATTCCCGCAATGCCGGCGGCACTTGCCGCAGTCCTTCGTACGCGTTGCGCACGATCGGCAGCAGCGAGGCAAGCCACAACGCCAGAATGGCGGGCCGGTCGCCGATGCCGAGCACGGCCATCGATAGCGCCAGCACGGCGAGCGACGGCAGCGTGTTGCCGATATTGAAGATCTGCACGGCACGCTCGGCATGTCGCTCGAACATCGGCCGGGAAATCAGCATGCCGGCGGGCACGCCGACAGCGATCGCCAGCGTCATCGATATCGCCACGAGCTTGAGGTGCTGCTGCGTGTAATAAACCAGGTCTCCCCGGTATTTCACGAGCGCATCAAAGCCCAGCCAATACAGCACGCCAGCGACTGCGGCGGTCACGCCGAGCAATCCGAAGCCGGCCATATAGAAGATGCGGTACTGCTTCGCCACGTTCATGCTCCCTTTGAATGGGTTGGCAGCGCTGGCGCGAGGCAATAGCAATCGCCCCGCGTGACAACGCGGACAAGCATGACAACTGTTAGCTGCCTTGCGAATGTTGAAGTGTTCGCTCCGAAGGTCTGTGGAAGACGACGGTTACGAACCAGGCGTCGCGCAATGCGACATGAGAGACAAGCTTTCGACGCCATGGGCGCCTGGGCCTCTCGGTGCACGCTTATTGAAAGCGCGCGAATGATCTACTGCTCGAACTCATTGAGTGATGGTACGGAACGCCGGCGCAACGAGGAACACCGACAACCCTTCTACTTCTGTTTCTATGAGCCAACCGCAGCGATTGGCTTTTTTTATTCTAGTACAGATAGTGCGTCGATGCCAACCCGCAAACCATTTTCCACGACGAATCCCACGCTTTTTGGGGTCGCATTCGCTCGCATTTCCCATATGAATCGGATACCGAATTAATTGCGCATGCGTCAATCCCCCGTCATCACGGGCGTTGCGGCGTTCGGTGAGCTTGCGTCCCGAATTCCTTCATTTTCGATGTTCCGCAAAGCGGAACAATGTGTCGCACGAATTATTTTCCACGACGGGCCAACGCCCCCTTGCGCGCCCGGAATCGGTGCCAAAACCGCCCGGAATCCGGGCACGTTCGGGGGTCGAACAGGAATTCGAGGTCGGCGATCAGAAACGGGTGCCAACCCGAAGAAACTCGTGTATTCTCCGAGGTTTATCTTAGTTTTCAACCATTTAGCGCAAAAACAGGGAAGCAGGGGGGAAGCGTTGGGGAAGCGGGCGGTCACGTGAGGCTACGATCTTGCGGCCAGTCGCTGGCGCGGATTTTTGAACGGTGGAAAGGCGGCTTTTGTACAAGACGCGAGGTCGTTGATCGGCGAATAACAACTATGAAAAGTACCATCAGCCGTACCGAAAAAGGGAATCGTGTTGCCGCGACCACCATCTTGGTCGCGTGCGCTGCGCTGACCCTCACCGGGTTTCTTTCACGTGCGCTCGAAGGCACCGTCAATCCGTTACTCACGTTCTTCCTCGTCTCGGCTGGCGGCATCCTCAATCTGTCGACGGCGTGCCTGCTCGGCGTACAGTACCTCTACAACGGCAAGCGATATTTCGCGCAATTCGGATGCGCGTTTTTGCTCAGAGGGCTCTTCATGTTCACGGAAGGGGTGTGGCTCGCGAATCAACTCGCCGGCATTGCGACGCCGGTCACGCGCGCGCCCTTCTGGCTTTGGCTTGCCGCCGAGGCGAGTTTTGCCGCGTACGTCATGCTGAGCGTGCGCAGCTATTCCCGTACCCGCCACGACCCGCACACTCGCCCGAGCTATTCGGAAGCGGCGCGCTACGGCGCGACCGTCCTCGTGATCTGGGCCACGGTATCGCAGGCGCTGGTCGGCGCCGGACGCACGCTCGTGGCACCGCATCTGGCTGGCGGCGCAAGCATTGAAGCCCTCGCGCTCGGTGTGCTGTTCGTCGTCTATATCGGGCTTTGGTGGCGAATCGTAGTCGTCACACGTTTGTCCCACAAGCTGTTTCTGCTGGTGTGGGTTGTCGTGACAATCTCGCTCTGCCAGCTACTGCTTTCATTGACCGCACCAAGCGAGGCTTCCTACCAGTGGTACGCAGCGCGCCTGCTTGCACTGGCGTCGCCGGGCGTGGCGACGCTCGCGCTGGTCTGGGAGATCACGCGCCAGTATCAATCGCTCGCGCTCACGAATACGGATCTGGTCGAGAAGGTATTCATCGATCCGCTCACGCATATTTACAACCGCCGCTATTTCGACAATCGCATTCGCCTGGTCGCCGATCGTGTGCAGCAGCGCGCGATTCCGCTGTCCGTGCTGCTGATCGACATCGACTTCTTCAAGCAGGTGAACGACCGCTACGGACATCCGTTTGGCGACGCGGTGCTCAAGCGCATCGCCGGCACGATCGAGCATTGCATCCGCCTGCCGAGCGATTTTGCCGTGCGTCTGGGGGGCGAGGAATTTGCCGTGGTGCTGCCGGAGATCGATCAGCATGCCGCGTTACGCGTGGCGGATCGCATTCGCGAATCGGTCAAGCGCGCCAGCACCGACATGCTCCCCGAGAAGGCGCGCGACGACGGCGAAGCCATCACGATCAGCGTAGGCATTGCGTCATGGCAGCCGGGTGAGCCCCTCGTCATCAGCGCGATGCTCGACCGCGCGGACAAGGCGCTCTATCAGGCCAAGCACAAGGGACGCGATCAAAGCGTACTGGGCCAGATGGCAGCGTGATGCCACCCTGCGCTGCCCGCACGCTCACGCATTTACGGATTTACGCATTCACGGATAGCCCGGCTCAGCGGCCAGGCCGCGACGGCGGCCCCTTGAGCTCGACCCGATTGCCGTCCGGGTCATTCAGATAGCACGATGGCCCCTCCCCGTGCGCGCCGTAGCGTTGCACCACGTCGCCCAGCGTCACCCCGTGCTCGGCCAACCCTTTGCGGATGGCCACATCGTCAAACGGCTCCACGCGCAGACAGAAATGATCGAGATTGCGCCCCTCCGGGCCGGGCGCCGCGCCGCCCTCGCGGCCGAGGGCTCCGGCGACGTCGACCAGATCGATCAACGCGTCGCCGGCACGCAACTGCACCAGCCCGATATCGGCCTGCACCTTCTCCAGCGTACAGCCCAGAACATCGATATAGAAATGCTGAAGGCGCTGCACGTCGCTGCTACGAAGCACCACGTGATCGAGCGCAACGAAGGGAATCTTCATCACGCGCTCAACGCGTAGCGCCGCCGCTTCTCGACCTTGGTCTCGTGCGTGATCTCGCTGCGGCCGTCCTCGAACACCGTCTCCAACCTCACCGTAAAGCCCCACAGGCGGGCCACGTGCTTGAGCACCTCGTCGAAGCCCTCGTCGAGCGGCCTGCGATCGCTCTGCACATGGCGCAACGTCAGCGATCGATCGCCGTGCAGATCGACCTGGGCGACCTGGATGTTCGGCTCGAGCTGGCTAAGGTTGTACTGTTGCGCAAGCATCTCGCGAATTTCGCGGTATCCGGTCTCGTTGTGAATGGCGGTCACACGCAAACGGCTGTCGCGGTCGTCGTCGAGCACGGAGAACAGTTTCAGGTCGCGAATGACCTTGGGCGACAGGAACTGCTGGATGAAGCTCTCGTCCTTGAAGTTGCGCATGGCAAAGTCGAGCGTCGTCAACCAGTCGGTGCCCGCAATGTCCGGCGCCCATTGACGGTCCTCCTCGGTGGGCGCCTCGCACATGCGACGGATGTCCTGGAACATCGCAAAGCCCAACGCGTAAGGATTCAGGCCGCTATAGTACGGACTGTCGAACGACGGCTGATACACCACGTTCGTGTGCGCATGCAGAAACTCCATCATGAACGCGTCGTTGACGAGCTTCTCCTGGTAGAGCTGCTGAAGAATCGTGTAGTGCCAGAACGTCGCCCAGCCCTCATTCATCACCTTGGTCTGACGCTGCGGGTAGAAATACTGTGCAAGCTTGCGCACGATACGAACGATCTCGCGCTGCCACGGGGCCAGCTTGGGTGCATTCTTCTCGAAGAAGTACAGCAGGTTCTCCTGCGGCTCGCCCGGGAACGGCGGATCGTCGGATTCGGAGGGATCGAGCCCATCGTCCTCATCGTCGTCGTGCAGGGGATGATTGGGCAACGTGCGCCACAGATCGTTGATCTGCATCTGCAAATAGTTCTCGCGTTCCTTCTGACGCGCCTGCTCCTGCGCAAGCGACAAACGCTTGGGCCGCTTGTACCGATCCACGCCGTAGTTCATGAGCGCGTGGCACGAGTCGAGCAGCAACTCGACCGACTGTTCGCCGTAGCGTTGCTCGCACTCGGTGATGTAGTTACGCGCGAACAGCAAATAATCGACGATGGCGTCCGCGCTCGTCCAGGTGCGAAAAAGGTAGTTGCCCTTGAAGAACGAGTTATGTCCGTAGCTGGCGTGCGCGATGGTCAGCGCCTGCATCGTCATGCTGTTCTCCTCCATCAGATACGCGATGCAGGGGTTCGAATTGATGACGATTTCGTACGCCAGTCCCATCTGTCCGCGCTTGTAGCCTCGCTCCGACGACAGGAAGTGCTTGCCGTACGACCAGTGGTGATAACCAATGGGCAAGCCCACGGTGGCGTAGGCGTCGAGCATCTGCTCGGCGGTGATGATCTCGATCTGATTCGGGTAGGTGTCGAGCTTGAAGTTCGCCGCGATGCGCGCGATTTCATGCTCGTAGCGCTGAATCAGCTCGAAGGTCCATTCCGAACCGGTGGATATATACGCCATGATGCGTCCTCGTTGCGGTGCTGGCGCCGGACGGTTTTCAGGCCGCCTTCTTCTTGAACAGGTCGTGCAGCACCGGATAGATCTCGGCCGCTTCCATGATGCGCTGCATCGCGAAATTCGGGTGCTGTTGCTTGACCGACAGGTATTCGTTCCACAGGTTCTGCGGCTCGGCGCTCGCCACTTCCACATACGCGAAGTACTGCACCGCGGGCATGATCGACTGCATCAGGATGTCGCGACAGATAGGCGAATCGCCGTCCCAGTTATCGCCGTCGGACACCTGCGCTCCGTAGATATTCCAGTCGCTCGGCGAGTAGCGATCTGCGATGATTTCCGTCATCAGCTTGAGCGCGCTCGACACCACCGTGCCCCCCGACTCGCGCGCGTAGAAGAAGTCGTCTTCGTTGACTTCCTTCGCCGTGGTGTGATGCCGGATGAGCACCAGGTCGATGCGCTCGTAGTTATGCCGCAGGAACAAATACAGCAGCATGAAGAAGCGCTTGGCGAGATCCTTGCGGCTCTGATCCATCGAGCCGGAGACGTCCATCAGACAGAACATGACCGCCTGCGCCTGCGGGCGCGGCTGCATGACCCGGTTCGAATAGCGCAGGTCGAGCTTCTCGATGTATGGAATCGCCTCGACCCGCGTACGAAGACGCGTGATCTCGTGCGCCAGCGCCACTGCGCGCGGCGAGGTGTCGCCCTCACGCGAGACGATGTCCGCATATTCGGACTCCAGCGCGCGCAACTGCTTGCGGTACGGTGCCGTGAGCGCAATGCGGCGGCCCAGCGAGCTACGCATTGTCCGAATGACGTTGAGGTTCGACGGCGTGCCGTCGATGGAATACCCGGCACGAACCTTGCGGAACTCCGGAATCTGCGCAAGCCGGCGTTTCGCGAGGTCCGGCAGGGCCATGTCTTCGAAGAAGAACTTCAGGAACTCCTCGCGCGAGAGGTTGAAGACGAAATCGTCCTCGCCCTCTCCCGAGTCGCTCGCGCGGCCACCACCACCGCCGGCGCCCGATGGCGGACGCTCGAAGTTGTCGCCCACCACGAACTCGCGATTGCCGGGATGAACCATCTCCCGCCGCCCGCCGGGTCCGTGGTGAAACAACGGCTCCGAAATGTCCTTGACCGGGATCGAGACCTGTCCGCTGCCATCGATATCGGTAATCTTGCGCCCGCCCACCGCCTTCGCCACCGCGCGTCGAATCTGGTCGCGATAGCGCTTGATGAAACGCTGCTGGTTGATGGCGCTTTTGTTCTTTCCGTTTTGCCGTCTGTCGATGATTGCTGACATAGTGGCCCCGATTGGTTACGAGGATTTGCGCACGCGCAGGTACCATTCCACGAGCAAACGAACCTGCTTCGGGGTATAGCCTTTTTCCACCATACGGTTGACGAAGTTGGCGTGCTTTTCCTGATCCTCCTTCGACGACTTCGCGTTGAACGAGATCACCGGCAACAGATCTTCGGTCGTCGAGAACATGCGCTTCTCGATCACTGCGCGCAGCTTCTCGTAACTTGTCCAGAGCGGATTCTTGCCCGCGTTGTTGGCGCGCGCGCGCAGGACAAAGTTGACGATCTCGTTGCGGAAATCCTTCGGGTTCGTGATCCCGGCCGGCTTCTCGACCTTCTCCAGTTCGTCGTTGAGCGCCGTGCGATCGAGGATCTCGCCCGTGTTCGGGTCACGATACTCCTGGTCCTGAATCCAGAGATCCGCAAAATTCACATAGCGATCGAAGATGTTCTGGCCGTACTCCGAATACGACTCGAGGTATGCCGTCTGAATTTCCTTGCCGATGAACTCCACGAACGGTGCTGTCAGGTACTCCTTGATATAGGCGAGATAGCGCTTCTCGACTTCGCCCGGATACTGTTCACGCTCGATCTGCTGCTCGAGCACGTACAACATGTGCACCGGGTTGGCCGCCACTTCGGTGTTATCGAAGTTGAAGACCTTGGAGAGCACCTTGAAGGCGAAGCGCGTGGACATGCCCGTCATCCCTTCGTCCACCCCCGCGTAGTCGCGATACTCCTGATACGACTTGGCTTTCGGATCGATGTCCTTGAGGTTTTCACCATCGTAGACACGAACCTTGGAGAAGATGTTGGAGTTCTCGGGCTCTTTCAGACGCGTGAGCACCGCGAACTGGGCGAGCATCTTGAGCACATTCGGCGCACGCGGCGCGTTGGCAAGCGAACTGTTCTTCACGAGCTTTTCGTAGATCTTCACCTCATCGGTCACGCGCAGGCAGTACGGCACCTTCACGATGTAGATGCGATCGAGGAAAGCCTCGTTATTGCGGTTGCCCTTGAAGCTCTGCCACTCGGCCTCGTTCGAGTGGGCCAGCACGATGCCGTCGAACGGAATTGCGCCGAACCCTTCCGTGCCCTTGTAGTTGCCCTCTTGGGTGGCGGTCAGGAGCGGGTGAAGCACCTTGATCGGCGCCTTGAACATTTCGACGAACTCGAGCAGGCCCCGGTTGGCCAGACACAGACCGCCGGAGTACGAGTAGGCGTCCGGGTCGTCCTGCGGATATTCCTCAAGCTTGCGAATGTCGACCTTGCCCACCAGCGACGAGATGTCCTGGTTGTTTTCATCACCCGGCTCGGTCTTGGCAATGGCGATCTGCTGAAGTACCGACGGACGCACCTTCACCACGCGGAACTTGGTGATATCGCCGTTGAACTCGTTCAGACGCTTGGTGGCCCACGGCGACGGAATCGTATTGAGATACCGCACCGGGATGCCGAAGTCCTCTTCCAGAATCCTGCCGTCTTCCTCGGGCGAGAACAGGCCCAGAGGCGACTCGTGCACCGGCGATCCCTTCAGGCAATAGATGGGCACGTCTTCCATCAACGCCTTGAGCTTCTCGGCCAGCGACGACTTGCCGCCTCCCGGGGGGCCGAGCAGGTACAGGATCTGTTTGCGCTCTTCGAGCCCCTGCGCCGCGTGCTTGAAGAACGAGACGATTTGCTCGATCGTGTCTTCCATGCCGTAGAACTCACGGAAGGCAGGATAGATCTTGATGATCTTGTTCGAGAACAACCGCGAGAGCCGCGGATCATGATGCGTGTCGATGAGCTCAGGCTCACCGATGGCGCTCAGCATGCGCTCGGCGGCCGTCGCGTAGGCCGTCGAGTCCTTCTTACAGATCTCCAGATACTCCTGGATGCTGTACTCCTCTTCCCTGCGTGCTTCGAAACGTGTCGTGTAGTGGCTGAAAATATCCATATGCCTCACCCCCCGCTTCATCGGAAAACATCGCAACGCGATGCCCGCTCTGTTGCCTAAGACCCGGATGACTGCGCAATGGTTTCGACCTGGCTCACTGCATGCCGGAGCGACTGTCGCGAAACCTTTCGCACTGTCTCCTCCCTTACATGAACGACTCAAAATAGGTTTAGGTTGACTTTAAACTTGTCGCTGAAAATTGCAACCGTTTACTCATCATATGCACAAAACAAAAAGCTGTCGCTAGATATTTTCCGCATCGCTAAGCATTCACCACAACCCATATTTCACAAGGGTTTCCACGCGATCTACGCATTGCGCACGCCAGACGCAAAACATCGCAAATAGAGCGATTTTTCTGCCGCTTACCCACGCGCTGCGCATTCGGGTTTGTCTGCATTTTCACGCACAGGCTACCTCCGCCACTTATTAAGGAATACTATTTATTCGATAGATTTCTTTCTCTGCACCGGACGCATCTTGCGCAGGGAATTGCGGAAAAAAAGTGGGCTGCCCAACGACGTCGACGAATGCGAAGACGTGGGCGCGTGATGGGGTGCTTTCCTGTCGAGGCGACGCGACGGCGCGAGGTCGCGAAGGTCGTGCGAGCGTCATGCGTCGGCGCATGGTCTCGCGGCGGAAAGTCGACGGCGGCCAGATGTCTGAAAGGGCGAACCTCCTGGGCGATATCGACATGCCTGCGACGCGCTTCCAGCGCCTGCAGGATGCGCACACCCTGGGCCACTGCGCCACAACATGCCAACGTCTCATCGATGCCTTGCAAATTGCCAATCTCTGGAATGAAGCGAACAGCGTGCCAGTCGATCGAGCGTGAATCCATGTTACGCCGGTTCGCCAAAATCTGCTGCGCTGATATGTAACGCGCTGTGTCTCGATACGACCCGCGCGCGCGTCGTGCCTCCCGGCGTCCCTTGGTCGACGAGGACGGCAACCCGGACCGTTTCATGCCATAATGCAACCTTGTTGCATTTATTACACAGTTGCAAACCGCGTGTGGGCACTGCCCGTTTCGACCATGATCCGCTTCTCCGTTTGGCTCTACCGTCTCGCTGGCTGGGAGCGCACCGCACTCACGCTGCTGGTGCTCGTGCCGCTTTGGGCGCTCGTTTTCTGGACGCTGCATGGAGTCGTCTCGTGATCGGCTGCCAGGATCTTTCGGTGCATTTCGGACCGAACGTCGCGCTCGAACACGTAAGCGTCGCCTTCGCGCCGGGTGTCCTCTCGGCGGTTGTCGGCCCCAATGGCGGCGGCAAGACCACGCTGCTGCGCGCGCTTGCAGGTCTGCAGAAGGCCTCGGCTGGCAAGATCGTCTGCGACGGGCCCGTGGCCTATCTGTCGCAACGGCCCGAAACCGATCACCGGTTTCCCATGTGCGTCGAGGAGTATGTGCTGACCGGCACATGGCGGCGCACGGGCGACGCCCGCCGTCTCGGGCGCGGCGAATTCGACCGAGTTCACGAGGCCCTCACGCGCGTGGGCCTTGCAGACAAGCGCACGCAAGCGCTGGAAGCCCTGTCGGGCGGTCAATGGCAGCGCGCCCGCTTCGCTCGGCTGATCGTGGAAGACGCCCCCATCGTATTGCTCGACGAACCGCTCACCGGCATCGACGTGCCCTCTGCGGAACTGTTGCTCGCATTACTGGATCAATGGCGCAACGAGGGACGCACCGTGGTCACCGTACTCCACGACCTGCCGCTCGTGCTGGAGCGCTTCGCGCACGTCGCTGTCATGGCAGGCCGGCTGGTGTCCGCGGGCACGCCTGCGGCGTGCCTTTGCGGCGGACCGCCGTCTGTCGATGGCGCGGCGGGTGGCACGCGCGCCGCTCTGTCCGGCCTCGAAGGCTACACGGCCAGCGCCGTGGGCACGGCGACGGAAACCTTCGGCTTCGCCGCGCGCGAGGGCGCACAACTGCCGGGCACCGTCCCCCCCAACCAAGGAGGCCGTCGATGAGCGCTGTGTTGAATCTACTCGTCGGTCCGTTCTCGGAATTCGACTTCATGCGGCACGCACTGGTTGGCAGCCTCGCGCTATCGATCGGTTGCACACCGGTGGGCGTGTTCCTGCTGCTGCGGCGCATGAGCCTCATGGGCGACTCGCTCTCGCATGCGGTGTTGCCGGGCGCCGCCATCGGGTATCTGATCGGCGGTCTGTCGCTGCCGTGGATGGCGGGCGGCGGCATGGTGGCCGGCTTGCTCGTTGCGCTGCTCGCCGGGTTGTCGAGCCGCCGCACGCGGCTTGACGAGGGCGCATCGTTCGCCGGCTTCTATTTGCTGGCGCTGGCGGGCGGCGTGGTGATCGTCTCGAAATGGGGTAACAGCGTCGACCTGATGCACCTGCTCTTCGGTTCGGTGCTCGCGGTCGATGATCCGTCGCTCATTCTCGTCGCCGCCATTGCCACCGTGACGCTCCTATGGTTCGGGTGGCATTATCGCGGTCTTGTGCTCGATAGCGCCGATCCGGCGTTCCTCGGCCAGGGGCAGGGCAAAAGCGTGATGCGCTACCACCTGGGCTTCACAGTGCTCACCGTGATGAACCTTGTGGCGGGATTTCAGGCGATGGGCACGCTCATGGCCGTGGGCCTGATGATGTTGCCGGCGGCGACCGCCCGGCTCCTCGCACGCACGCTGCCGGGCATGTTGCTCGTGGCCTGGCTGGTTGCGAGCGCGTCGAGCGTGATCGGGCTGCTGCTTTCGTATTATTTGGCCTGCCCTTCGGGGCCAGCCATCATTTTGACGGCAGGCATCGCCTATCTGGGCGCGCTGCTTGCCACGCCGGGCCAGGCAAATGCTGCGAGAGCCCCGGCGCTTTGAGAGAGGAAAACATGTTCGGATTGGGTAAATCCAGCGGCAAATCGTGGCTTGGCGCAGGACGCTTCACCGCCCTGGTCGCCCTCGCGCTGGCACTCGCCAGCCCGGCGCAGGCACAGGACACGCGCCTTGCTGTCGGCGCGAGCTTCAGTATTCTGTCGGACATCGTGAAGGCCGTCGGCGGCGATCGGGTCGACGTCGCGACGCTCGTCGGCCCCGATCAGGACACCCATGTCTACGAGCCGACCCCGGCGGATGTCGCCAAGATTTCAGGAACGAAGCTCTTTTTCGTGAACGGCCTGGGTTTCGAAGGGTGGCTGCCGCGTCTGGTGAAGGCAAGCCAATATCCCGGCAAGCTCATCACGGTCACGAAGGGGCTCAAGCCGCACACGATGGTCGATGAGGGGAGAACCGTGGACGATCCCCACATGTTCCAGGATCCCGAGCGTGTGAAGGTGATGGTCGACAACATTGCAGCCGCGTTATCGCAGGCCGACCCAGCCGGCGCCGCCTACTACTCGGAACGTGCCAAAAGCTACCGCGGCGCGCTCGACGACCTGATCACCTGGGCCAACAAGCAGATCGCCCCGATTCCGCCTGCCCGCCGCGTGGTGCTCACGTCGCACGACGCCTTCGGCTATCTCGGCCAACGCTTCGGCATCAAGTTCCTCGCCCCGGAAGGCGTATCCACGGAAAGCGAAGCCAGCGCCAAGGATGTGGCCAATCTGATCCGCGTGATCCGCCGTACCGGCATCCGGGCAGTCTTCATGGAAAATATCTCCAATCCGCGCCTGGTTCAGCGGATTGCCCGCGACGCCCGGGTGAAGGTCGACGGCAAGCTGTACTCCGACGCGCTGTCACAGAATCCGGAAGCGACCACCTATCTCCAGTTGTTTCAGCACAACATCCGGGCCATCGCCGCCGCGATGAAGGAAAACCGCTAGCCGCCCCCGCGCTGCCCAACGGTGCACGCGGTATAATGCGTGCACCATACACCGGCCCCGCCACGGAGGTCCGGATAGGCCGGCCTTGCCGGCTTTTGCGTTTGGGCCACCGCTTTTCTCTCGCGGCCAGGCAAGACTGAACCCCTGAAACACTCACTACGGACGCCCCCAGGTTAACCACTGTGACCGGCGCGCACTCAATGGCAAAGAAGATTTACATCAAGACGTTCGGCTGTCAGATGAACGAGTACGACTCCGACAAGATGGCGGACGTACTCGGCGCAGCCGAGGGTCTCGAAAAGACCGACTCCCCGGAAGACGCCGACGTCATCCTGTTCAACACCTGCTCGGTGCGCGAAAAAGCGCAGGAGAAAGTGTTCTCGGATCTGGGCCGCATGCGCGCGCTCAAGGAAATCAAACCGGATCTGGTGATCGGTGTCGGCGGCTGCGTCGCGAGCCAGGAAGGCGCCGCCATTGTGCAGCGCGCCCCTTATGTCGACGTGGTGTTCGGCCCGCAGACGCTGCATCGTCTGCCCCAGATGCTCGAGGCGCGCCGCGCCACCGGGCGCTCGCAGGTCGATATTTCGTTCCCGGAAATCGAGAAGTTCGACCATCTCCCACCGGCCAAGGTCGAGGGCGCAACCGCGTTCGTCTCCATCATGGAAGGCTGCTCGAAGTATTGCAGCTATTGCGTGGTGCCCTACACGCGCGGCGACGAGGTGTCGCGCCCGTTTGAGGACGTGCTCACCGAGATCGCCGGACTCGCCGAACAAGGCGTGCGTGAGATCACATTGCTCGGCCAGAACGTGAACGCCTATCGTGGCCTGATGGCCGACGGCGAAATCGCCGACTTCGCGCTGCTCATCGAATACGTGGCCGAAGTGCCGGGCATCGAGCGCATCCGCTACACGACCAGCCACCCGAAGGAGTTCACCCAGCGCCTGATCGACACCTACGCCAAGGTGCCCAAGCTCGTGAGCCACCTGCACTTGCCCGTGCAGCACGGCGCCGACCGCGTGCTCTCGGCCATGAAGCGCGGCTACACGGTGCTGGAATACAAATCGATCATCCGCCGCCTGCGTCAGGTTCGCCCGGAAATGTCGATGTCGTCGGACTTCATCGTCGGCTTTCCCGGCGAAACGGAAGAGGACTTCGACAAGCTCATGGCGATGATTCACGAAATCGGCTACGACACGAGCTTCTCGTTCATTTACAGTCCGCGCCCCGGCACGCCGGCCGCCAACCTGCCCGACGATACGCCGCGCGAGGTCAAGCTGCGCCGTCTGCAACACCTGCAGGCGGTGATCGAAGAAAACGCCGCGCGCATCAGCCAGCGCATGGTCGGCTCACGCCAGCGCATTCTCGTCGAAGGCGTGTCGCGCAAGGACCCCAACGAGTTGCAAGGCCGCACCGAGAACAACCGGGTGGTCAACTTCCCGGCACCCGAAGCCCAGCGCGCCCACCTGATCGGCCAGATGACCGACGTCGTGATCACCTTCGCCTACCCGCACTCGCTGCGTGGCGAACTGTTCACCACGCACTGACCGAAATTTGAGAATATGAACGGACCCGGCAGGTTTGGGCACGCACATCGCCTACCCGAGCCCGCCCCCGGCGACTCCATCGAACGATCTGAACAGGCACCCGACCGGATCATCTTGAAAGCACCCGCCCAAGAATTCACCGCCCCTCGCGACGACAATCGCCGCCTGGCCAATCTCTGCGGCCCGCTCGACGAAAACCTGCGCCAGATCGAACAGGCGCTCGACGTGTCGATTTCCCGCCGAGGCCATCGCTTCTCCGTGCGCGGCAAGAGCGCCGCGATCGCCACTCAGGCCCTCGAGAGCTTTTACAACCGCGCCACCGAACCCTTGTCCGTCGACGATATTCAGTTGGGACTCGTGGAATCGCGTCAGGGCCTCGCCCCGACCGTTCGCCACGGCGACGACAACCCCTTCGCCGCCGGTGAGACGGAGGACGGCTCGCCCGTGCTGCACACGCGCCGCAGCGACCTGCACGGCCGCACCCCGGCGCAGCGCGAGTATCTCAAGCAGATCCTCTCGCACGACGTGACATTCGGCATCGGCCCGGCCGGTACCGGCAAGACCTATCTGGCCGTGGCCTGCGCCGTCGACGCGCTGGAGCGCGACGCGGTCAAGCGCATCGTCCTCACACGCCCGGCCGTAGAAGCGGGCGAGCGGCTGGGTTTCCTGCCCGGCGATCTGGCACAGAAGGTCGACCCATACCTGCGCCCCCTCTACGATGCGCTCTACGACCTGCTCGGCTTCGACAAGACACAGAAGTACTTCGAGAAGCAAATGATCGAGATCGCGCCACTCGCGTATATGCGCGGGCGCACGCTCAATCACGCGTTCATCATTCTGGACGAGGCACAGAACACCACGCCCGAACAGATGAAGATGTTCCTCACGCGTATCGGCTTCGGCAGCAAGGCCGTCGTGACCGGCGACACCACGCAGGTCGATCTGCCGCGCGGTCAGAAGAGCGGCCTGACGGAAGCGCAATTGATCCTTAAGGACGTGCGCGGCATCGCCTTGACGCGCTTCACCAGCGTGGACGTGGTGCGCCACCCGCTCGTCGCGCGCATCGTCGAGGCCTACGACGCGCACTCGCAGCAGGCCGAAGCCGCGCTGGAAGCACCGCAATCGCGTCAACACGATTCACGCGATTCCCGCACCACCCGCACCCCCCGCGCGCCACGAGGCAAGGCATGAGCGAGCGCGCCCCACGCTCTGCGCGTCACACGCTCGCGTTGACGAGCCAGTTCGTGGCAGGTCGGGCATTCGCCACACACAAGGCATTGCTCTCGCGCACCACGCTGCGCCGCTGGGTGCAGGCCGCGCTGCTCGCCGACGCCGAGCTGACGCTGCGCTTCGTCGACGCCGAGGAAGGCCAGTCGCTGAACCGTGGCTATCGCGGCAAGGACTACGCCACCAACGTGCTCACGTTCGCCTATGCGCAGCACGAAAGCGATCCGCTGACGGGCGATATCGTGTTGTGCTGCCCGGTGGTCGAGCGCGAAGCAAACGCGCAGGGCATCGCGCTCGAAGCGCATTACGCGCACCTGATCGTGCATGGCGTGCTTCACGCGCAGGGCTACGATCACGAACAGGACGACGAGGCGCGGGAAATGGAAGACCTGGAGACGGAAATTCTCACCGGTCTCGGCTACGGCGACCCTTACGCGGCCGAGAAGTCCCCTCAATCGCGCAAGTCGCCTGCGCCGGCCAAAGCTCGCCGCGCCTGAACCGATAACGTATGGACCGCATGCCCGCCCCCCCGACGGCTACCGAGACTGAGCCGACCAGCGCATCGAGCGGTCCGGCGTGCAATCAATACCCGCCGGATCTCGGCGATGCTCGCCACCTGAGCCAGGAAGAACTCGCCGGCTCGCTCGACGCCACGCTCACCCACTGGGACGGCCGCGAGGATCTGTGGATTTTCGCGTACGGCTCGCTCATATGGAATCCCGGCCTGCCCGTCGAAGAAAGCCTGCATGCCCGCGTGTACGGCTATCACCGAGGGTTGTATCTGTGGTCGCGCGTCAATCGCGGCACCCCAGAGCAGCCGGGGCTCGTTCTCGCACTCGATCGCGGCGGTTCTTGTTCGGGCGTGGCGCTGCGTCTCTCGGCCGCCAAGGCGCGCACCGAACTCGAAACGCTCTGGTATCGCGAGATGGCGATGGGTTCGTATCGTCCGGCATGGCTGAATTGCGCCCTCGCCGACGGTCGCACCGCGCCCGCGCTCGCGTTTGTCATGCGGCGCGACGTCAAGAGCTACGCCGGTCGTCTGCCCGACGACATCATCCGCAAGGTCTTCGAGCAGGCGCAGGGACGCTACGGCACAACGCACGATTACGTAGCCCGGACCGTCAAGGCGCTGCGCGAAGCCGGCATGCCCGACCCGGCGCTCGAAGCGGTGCTGCACCGCTGCGGTGCGCGTTGAAATGCCCGGTGTGTCCTGACATTCGCAGCATCGCCCGGCGACGCGACCGGCGCGCCGAAACGCTGCGGTGCAGGCGCGGTGTCGCCGCACATCTGGTGTATCCTTGAGCTTCCTGAAACAGCTCGGCGTCCGCCCAACTTGGACGCGCCGTCATGAACGACCCTTATCCCAGTCGACCCGGTCGAAAAAACACCGACAAACCCCGCTCGCTGCTCGAACGCCTCACCGATCTGATTTCTCCGGAGCCGGAGTCGCGTTCAGAGTTGCTCGAAATTCTGCAAGACGCCCACGCCCGCAACCTGATGGACGCCGACTCGCTGGCGATGATCGAAGGCGTATTCCAGGTGGCCGATCTGTCTGCCCGCGACATCATGGTGCCGCGCGCGCAAATGGACGCCATCAACATCGACCAGACGCCGGAAGCGTTCGTCCCCTTCGTACTGGAACAGGCGCACTCGCGCTATCCGGTGTACGAAGGCAATCGCGACAACATCATCGGTATTCTGCTCGCGAAGGATCTGCTGCGTTACTACGCCAATCACGATTTCGACGTGCGCGACATGCTGCGCCCGGCCGTGTTCATTCCCGAGTCGAAACGCCTGAACGTGCTGCTGCACGACTTTCGCGTGAATCGCAATCACATCGCCATCGTCGTGGACGAATACGGCGGCGTGGCCGGTCTCATCACCATTGAGGACGTGCTCGAGCAGATCGTCGGCGACATCGAGGACGAGTACGACTTCGATGAGGAAGAAGACAACATCATCGCCGCACCCGATGGCACGTACCGCATTCGCGCCCTCACCGAGATCGAACAGTTCAACGAAGCGTTCGGCACACAGTTCCACGATGACGAGAACGATACGATCGGCGGTATGATCACGCACCAGTTCGGTCGTGTGCCGCGTCGTGGCGAGCGTATGCGCGTGGGCAATCTCGTGTTCGAGGTGCTGCGCGCGGACGGCCGTCAGGTCCACATGCTGCTGTTGCGGCGCGTGGAACCGGCGCCCGCCGATCAGCCCGAGTAACCTCTTCCATCGATCCATGCAGGAAATGACGCTCCATGCGCCCGAGCGGCGCCCGTGGCCGGCCTGGCGCGCCCGTGCGCTCGCCGGCCTGGCCGGCATCGCCCAGACCCTCGCCTTCGCCCCGCGCGACGTGTGGTGGCTGCAACTGCTTGCCATGGCAGGGCTGTTCGCGCTCGTCGAGCGCAGCGCATCGCGCCGCGACGCCCTCTGGCTCGGCGGCAGTTTCGGTGTCGCGTCGTTCGTGTCCGGCGTCTGGTGGCTCTATATCAGCATGCACACCTACGGTGGCATGCCTGGCGTCATGGCCGGCGCGGCCGTCGTGCTGTTCTCGGCCTATCTGGCGCTCTATCCCGCACTGGCGACGTTCGTCACACGCGGGATCACGGCCAGAGGCCCATGGCGCACGCTCGCGTTCGCCGGCGCCTGGACGCTCGCCGAATGGCTGCGCGGCACCGTCTTCACGGGCTTCCCGTGGCTCTCGCCCGGGTATGCCCACGTCGATGGCCCGCTGGCAGGCTTCGCGCCGCTCGTCGGCGTCTACGGCATTGGCGGACTCGCCGCGCTTGCGGCCGCCTGGCTCGCCCGCGCGCTGCTGCCCACCATGGCGAACACGCGACCGGCACGGCGACTGGGTGACGTGGTCTGCGTGCTGGCATTGCTCGGCGCAGGTGCAGGCCTCGCCCGGCACGCCTGGACAACGCCTTCGGGTAAGCCCCTCACCGTGCGACTGCTGCAGGGGAGCATCGCGCAGGACATGAAATTCGAGCGCGCCGGCATCGACCACGCCATGGCGCTATATCGCGACATGATCGTCGCCGCGCCGGCCGACCTCATCATCACGCCGGAGACGGCCTTCCCCGTACTGCTCCAAGGCATTCCGCCCGACGTGGCCGGTCCGATCCGCGAATTTGCCGATCGCACCGGCTCGCATGTGGTGCTCGGTGCGGTCGGCGCGACCCTCACCGATCGCGGTCCGACCGATCTGACCAACAGCCTGTTCGGCGTCTCGCCGCGCAACCCAACGCTGTACCGTTACGACAAGCATCATCTTGTGCCTTTCGGCGAATTCGTCCCGTGGGGCTTTCGCTGGTTCGTCGACATGATGCACATCCCCCTGGGCGACTTCCTGCGCGGCACCGCGACGCCGAGCGGCTTCGCAGTCGGCGACCAGCGCGTAGCGCTCGACATCTGCTACGAAGACTTGTTCGGCGAGGAAATTGCACAGGCGTTGCGCAGCACGCCGGTACCCGCAACCGTGCTCGCCAACTCGACCAACCTTGCGTGGTTCGGCGACACCATTGCGCTCGACCAGCACCTGCAGATCGCGCGCATGCGCACGCTGGAGACGGGGCGTCCAATGCTCCGCGCAACGAACACCGGCACGACCGCGATCATCGATGCACACGGTCGCGTCCAGGGACGTCTGCCGGCGATGACCACGGGCGTGCTCACGGGCAGCGTCCAGCCCTACAGCGGGCTCACGCCTTACGTTCGCTTCGGCAACCTTCCCCCGCTGGTGCTCGCACTCGTCGCCGTGGGGCTCGGACTGGCGATGACGCGACGCGCGCGCTGACGCGCCAGCGCCATCGAAACGACACGGGGGAAAGTGAAAATCCCCCCTGTCGCGCGACCCAATGGGCATCAACGCCCCGTTCGGGTCGAATTCCCGCTAAAATTCAACGTTTTAGTTTGCTGGCCGCGCTCGCGGCCGGGCCAGTGAACTGCGCAAAATCCGCATTCTTTCCTGTTCGTCCGCGCGAATTTATCATGCTTACCTTTCAACAAGTCATCCTGACGTTGCAGGATTACTGGGACAAGCAAGGCTGTGCATTGCTTCAGCCTTACGACATGGAGGTCGGCGCCGGTACCTCGCACACCGCCACGTTCCTGCGCGCGATCGGCCCGGAGCCGTGGCGCGCCGCCTACGTGCAGCCGTCGCGCCGTCCCAAGGACGGCCGTTACGGCGAGAATCCGAACCGCATGCAGCATTACTACCAGTACCAGGTGGTGCTCAAACCGGCACCGGAGAATATTCTCGACCTCTATCTGGGTTCGCTGCGTGCGCTCGGTCTCGATCTGACCGAAAACGACGTGCGCTTTGTCGAAGACGACTGGGAGAACCCCACGCTTGGCGCCTGGGGCCTGGGCTGGGAAGTGTGGCTCAATGGCATGGAAGTTACGCAGTTCACGTACTTCCAGCAAGTCGGCGGTCTGGACTGCAAGCCGGTGCTCGGCGAAATTACCTACGGCATCGAGCGTCTGGCCATGTATCTGCAACAGGTCGAGAACGTCTACGACCTCGTGTGGACCGAATGGGACGAACAAACTGCCGACGGCCCGGTCAAGCGTCGCCTGACCTATGGCGACGTGTTCCATCAGAACGAAGTCGAGCAGTCGACGTATAACTTCGAGCATTCGAATCAGCCGATGCTGTTCGGCTTCTTCGACAATTACGAGAGCGAGGCCAAGCGCCTCATCGAGGCCGAACTCGCGCTGCCCGCTTACGAGATGATTCTCAAGGCCGCGCATACCTTCAACCTGCTCGACGCGCGCGGCGCCATCTCGGTGACCGAGCGTGCGGCGTATATCGGCCGTATCCGGGCGCTGTCGCGTCTGATCGCACAGGCCTACTACGCTTCGCGCGAAAAGCTCGGCTTCCCGATGCTGAACGCCCCCGCCGCCCAACACCCAACGCAAGCCGCATGATGAGCACCGCACAACGCACCCTGCTGGTCGAACTGCTGACCGAAGAACTGCCGCCGAAGGCGCTGGCGCGTCTGGGCGACGCGTTCGCCGACGGCATTGCCCATGGCCTGCGCACGCGCGGCCTCACCACCGACGCCAGCGTCGTGACGCCGTACGCCACGCCGCGACGTCTGGCGCTCACGATCTCGAACGTGCTCGAGCGCGCCCCCGACGCGACGATCCGCGCCAAGGTGCTCCCGGTGTCGGTCGCGCTCGACCCCAACGGCAACCCGACGCCGCCGCTGGCGAAGAAGCTCGCGGCCATGGGCTTTGCCGATCTTCCGGTCGCGCGCCTGGAGCGCGCGATGGACGGCAAGGCCGAAGCCTTCTTCCACACTTACACCGCGGCGGGCGCCCAACTGGCCGACGCGCTGCAAGCGGCGCTCGACGAAACACTCGGCAAGCTGCCGATCCCGAAGGTCATGAGCTACCAGCGTCCGGACGGCGAGACGGTGCAGTTCGTGCGCCCTGTGCACGGCCTCATCGCGCTGCACGGCGACACGATCGTGCCGGCCACGGCCGTCGGCCTCGCCTCGGGCAACAAGACCCTGGGCCATCGCTTCCTGTCGAAGGGCGAAGTCACCGTCGCCCATGCCGATGCCTACGCCGCAGCCCTCGAGACCGAAGGCCGGGTGCTCGCCAGCTTCGCGGGCCGCCGTGACGCCATTCGCACGCAACTGCTCGCAGCGGCCGGCAACGATCACGTGGTCATGCCCGACGCACTGCTCGACGAAGTCACCGCGCTCGTCGAGTGGCCCGCGATCTACGCTTGCCATTTCGAGCAGGAATTTCTCGCCGTACCGCAGGAATGTCTGATTCTCACGATGCAGACGAACCAGAAGTACTTTGCGCTCACCGACAAGCCGCTCGCCGAAGGTGGCCGTCTGACGAACCGCTTTCTGATCGTCTCCAACATTGCCACCGACATGCCCGGGCAAATCGTCACGGGCAATGAGCGCGTGGTGCGCCCGCGTCTGGCCGATGCGAAGTTCTTCTTCGAGCAGGACAAGAAGAAGCCGCTCGCCGAGCGTGTGCCGCTGCTCGCGAACGTCGTCTATCACAACAAACTGGGCTCACAGTTCGAGCGCACGCAGCGCCTTGTGCGGATCGCCGGCGCCATTGCGCCGATGATCGGCGTCGACGTGGCACTGGCCGAACGCGGCGCACTGCTCGCCAAGGCCGACCTGCTGACCGACATGGTCGGCGAATTCCCTGAGTTGCAGGGCACGATGGGCACGTATTACGCGCGTCACGACGGCGAAGCCGAAGACGTCGCGCGCGCCTGCTCGGAGCACTATCAGCCGCGCTTCGCCGGCGACGCCCTGCCTGCGAGCCACACCGGCACCGTCGTGGCGCTGGCGGACAAGCTCGAGACGCTCGTCGGCATCTGGGGGATCGGCCTGCAGCCGACCGGCGAGAAAGACCCGTTCGCGCTGCGCCGTCACGCGCTGGGTATCGTGCGCATGCTCATCGAGCGGCGTCTGCCGGTCATGTTGCCGGACCTGCTTGACGTGACGTACAAACAATTCACGTCGGGCGTTGCCGGCCCCGAGTTTCTGAGCGATGTCTACCAATTCGTGCTCGATCGCCTGCGCGGCTATCTGCGTGAGCGCGGCTATGCGGTCAACGAGATCGAAGCCGCGCTGGTTTCCCCGTCGATCTACCTCGATCTGAGCGATCTGATCGAGCGACTGGACGCCGTACGCGCTTTCTCGGCATTGCCGCAGGCCGAAGCCCTTGCCGCCGCGAACAAGCGCATCGGGAACATTCTGAAGAAGACGGCGCCGCCGCCGGATGGCGTCATCGTGGCGTCGCTGCTGATGGAACCGGCCGAGAAGGCGCTCGCCGCAGCGCTGGAAAAGGTCGCCCCCGTGGTGCAGCAAAAGTTCGAGGCTCGCGAATATGCGCACGCCCTGTCGGCGTTGGCCGAATTGCGCGATGCGGTCGACGCGTTCTTCAACGACGTCATGGTGATGGCCGACGACGAGGCGCTGCGCAACAATCGTCTCGCGCTCCTCTGGCATCTGCACGTACAGATGAACCGCGTGGCCGATCTCTCGAAGCTCGCCGCTTGATTGCGGCTTAATGTCCCGGAAGCCCGTTCGCCATGGATTCGCGCAAAGACCGCACCCCCGGCCCCGCCGCCCGCAAACTCGTGATTCTCGACCGGGATGGCGTCATCAACGCCGACTCGGATCAGTTCATCAAGTCGACGAACGAGTGGATGCCGCTGCCCGGCAGCCTCGAGGCCATCGGCCGCCTGAATCAGGCCGGCTACCGGGTGGTCGTGGCGACGAACCAGTCGGGCGTGGGGCGCGGGCTATTCGACATGGCGACGCTTGGTGCCATGCACGCGAAGATGTCGAAGCTCGCCGCGGCTGCCGGTGGACGCATCGACGCCGTGTTCTTCTGCCCGCACACCGCTGTCGACGACTGCAACTGCCGCAAGCCGAAGCCCGGTCTGTTCCAGGAAATCGCGCGACGCTACGAAGTCGACCTGACCGGGGTGCCGGCCGTGGGCGACTCGCTGCGCGATTTGCAGGCGGCCGCTGCGGTGGGCGCGCAGGCGCATCTGGTGCTCACCGGCAAAGGCAAGAAGACGCTCGCCGCAGGCAATCTGCCCGAAGGCACGCGTGTGCATGACAACCTGCAAGCCTTCGTCAACGACCTGCTCGCCGAAGAGGACGCCAAGAGCGTGTGAGCGGCGCTCACCCCGTCGCATGACCCAAGACGCGCATCAGCGCGCGTAGGACAATCGCTCCTGCCCCCTACTCCAGGCCTAGACCCGATGCTGCAACTTCGTTCGATTCTCTTCTTCATCTTCCAGATCGTCTGGACGATTCCGTACGCCATTGCGTGCATCGTCTCCTTCCCGTTCCTCTCGCGCGTGCAACGTTACTGGTTCGCGGCCGGCTGGTGCAAGACGGTGATTCGCGTCGCCGACAAGCTCTGCGGCATGCGCTACCGGGTCGTTGGCTGGGAGAATTTGCCGGATACCCCCGCCGTCCTGCTGTCAAAGCATCAGTCGGCGTGGGAGACGATCGCTCTGCCTGCGCTCATGCCGCGCCCGCTGTGCTTCGTGTTCAAGCGCGAGCTGCTCTACGTACCGTTCTTCGGCTGGGCGCTCGGCCTGCTCAGCATGATTCACATCAACCGCAGCAAGGGCACCGACGCTTTTCAGTCAGTCGTTGCGCAGGGTCGCGAGCGTCTGGCCGAAGGATCGTGGATCATCATGTTCCCGGAAGGCACCCGCACAAGAACCGGTACCCGCAACAAGTACAAATCGGGCGGCGCCCGCCTCGCCACCACGACCGGCGTCCCTGTCGTGCCCATCGCGCACAATGCCGGACGCGTCTGGCCGCGCAACTCGTTCGTGAAGCACCCCGGGGAAGTGATCGTATCGATCGGACCGGTCATCGAGACGGCGGGCCGCACGGCCGAAGCCGTCAACGCCGACGTGGCCGAATGGATCGAGCGCGAAATGGTGCGCATCGACCCCGCCGCCTATACGTCAAAGCCAGCGATGCACGCCTCGGATTCGCCGGACGCCACGCCACGGACCTGACACCATCCCCCCCGAGACTGTCTCATGTCGAAAATTCAATCCGCGACCCGCGACACCCGCGACACCCGCGACACCCGCGCCCGGCATGAGACGCCTGCTCCCCAGATGGAACTCGACCTGTTCGGCAGCCCCGCGCCCGAGGCAAACGGCGTAGCCACCGACGCGCCGGGCGCGTCCGCTGCGCTAAGTCCGTCCGCAACGGACACGAATACGCTGCAGGCACCGCCGTCGAGTAGCCCTCGCCGCACGCCCGCCGCCGGCGAACGTGTGATCATGCTCGACGGCCACGCGCTTTACTATCGGTTCAAACGCTCCTCGCGCCGCACCATCGGGTTCATGATCGATGAGTCAGGTCTGGCCGTGACGGCCCCGCGCTGGGTCACCCTCGCGGACGTCGAGGCGGCCGTCGTCGAGAAGAAACGCTGGATTTTCAACAAGATCGCCGAATTTCGCGAGCGCTCTGCGCGTCGCGTGATACCGCGCGTGAACTGGATCGACACCGCCACGCTGCCGTATCTCGGCCACACGTTGACGATCCGCCTCGGCGCAAGTGCCGGGGCCGCGCAATACGACATCCAGACGCATACGCTGTGGCTCGACCTGCCGCCTCAAGCCGCCCCTGAGCAAATGCGCGACCGTGTGCTGGGCTGGCTGCAGCAAGAAGCCCGCAAGCTCTTCACGACGCGCCTGGAGGTCTACGGCGAGCGGCTCGGCGTGCGCTATACGGCGCTGGGACTGTCGTCGGCCTCGACCCGCTGGGGCAGTTGCAGCGCTGACGGCCGCATCCGCCTGAACTGGCGGCTGATCCACTTCCCGCTCGGGGTCATCGATTACGTCGTCGCGCACGAACTGGCGCATCTGAAGGAAATGAACCACGGACCTCGCTTCTGGCAGGCCGTAGCCTCGATCTTTCCGGAATTCGAAGCCGCGCGCGACACCCTCAAGTCGCACGCGCCCGAATGGTTGCCCGAATTCTGATCGGGCCTTCGCGTTCGATTTTCAGAATTTCTCAACGCTGCATGAACACGGCTCATTTTCATGGGACACGAGTACAATCGAGCTTCCGTTGTCCCCACCCGTTAAAAACACCATGCGAATGCTCCATACCATGCTGCGCGTCGGCGACCTGCAGCGCTCGATCGATTTCTACACGCGTGTGCTCGGCATGCAACTGCTCCGTCAGAGCGAAAATCCCGAGTACAAGTACACACTCGCGTTCGTCGGCTATGGCGCCGAGTCGGAGAATACCGTGCTGGAGCTGACGTACAACTGGGGCGTGGAAAAGTACGAAATCGGCACCGCGTTCGGACATCTGGCGGTCGAGGTCGAAGACGCATATCGCGCGTGCGACACGATCCGTGCGGCAGGCGGCAAGATCAGCCGCGAAGCCGGACCGGTCAAGGGTGGCACCACGGTTATCGCCTTCGTGGAAGATCCGGATGGCTACAAGATCGAACTGATCCAGAAGCACTCGGCCAAGGGCAGCCTGTAAGGACGACAAGGCCCGTCGGTCTGCTCGTCACGTCATGACGGCCGCCCGTTTGCGGCGGCCGCTTCGTCGTTCACGCCACGTCGCGCCGGTGATAGCCGCGCCGAACACGCCAGACGCCTCTCAGATCAACACCATCGCAAAATCTTCCTTGCCCACGTCGCACAACGGGCAGCGCCAATCTTCCGGCACATCTTCCCAACGGGTTCCCGGCGCAAGGCCATCGTCGGGATAGCCGGCCGCTTCGTCGTAAATCCAGCCGCAGATCACACACACCCATTGGCGCAACGCCGTTCCCGTCTCGCCGGATGAGATCGGTGCGATCCGGTCGCCCCGCGCGCCTTCCGGCGTTTGCGTCGCCCCCGGATCCAGCAGGGTGAACACTCGTGGCGATGCAGTGCCCGCACTGTCGTGCGCCGGCTGGCTCAGATGCGATTGCAGGGCGACCAACAGCGCCTGTGCTTCGTCACGCGTGAGGTCGATCCAGTAGGGATCGCCGGCTCCGTCGTTGAGCCGCGACGGGGAGAACTGAAGTTCTACGGCTGAGCCTTTCTTGTACATTGGGTGATACGGGGGTGAATGACGGCAGTAGGGGCCACAAGCGCCCGCGCGAAGCATTGTATCCGTGGGCTTGCGCGCAATAAACCCGTGAATCGGGGACACATTGTGCCGTCTCGCAAAACAATTCCCTCACGATTACCCACATTGCCCGCACCGGAATGAAGCGCGAGGTCTCCCGGATCGGAGACAATGGGCGGCACAGCACATCGTGCCCACGATACATCGCCCTCCCAACCCATTCCATGAAAACAACAACGCGCCCGATCGATGCTGCCGCGCTCGCCATCATGTTCGGGTTGTGCACGATTTGGGGTGGCCAGCAGGTCGCGGTCAAGCTGGCGGTGACTGTCGTGCCGCCCGTGCTGCAAGCGGGTCTGCGCTCCCTGATCGCTTCGGTACTCGTGGGCGGCTGGATGCTGTGGCGTCGCCAGAAGCTGGTCACGGGCGACGGCACCTTGCCCGCAGGCATTCTCGCCGGCGTGCTCTTTTCGCTGGAGTTCCTCTGCATCTTCATCGGCTTGACGCACACGACCGCCTCTCGGATGGCCGTCTTCCTCTACTCGGCCCCCTGCTTTACCGCCATCGGTCTGCACTGGACCGTGCCAAGCGAGCGGCTGCGCCCGATGCAATGGCTGGGCATGGTCGTCGCCTTCTGTGGCATCGTGGTGGCGTTTTCCGATGGCAGCAGCTCGAACCTTGCGAAAACGTGGCCCGGCGATCTCCTCGGCATCCTCGCGGGGGTGTTCTGGGGCATGACGACCGTGGTCGTTCGCGCGTCGCGCCTCGCGAACGCCGCCGCATCGAAAACCCTCCTCTACCAACTGGCCGTCTCAGCCGTACTGCTATGTACGCTGGCGGTAGTGACGGGGAATGTGCATATCGGCGCGATGACCCCCACGACTTGGGTGAGTCTCGTGTATCAGTCCGTCGGCGTAGCGTTTGCGAGCTATTTGATCTGGTTCTGGATGCTCACGCGCTACAGCGCAGCCCGTCTCGCGTCGTTCTCGTTCCTCAGCCCGCTGTTTGGCGTGACGTTCGGCGTGCTGATTCTCGGCGAGTCGGTGGGATGGCGCTTTGCGGCCGCCGTCGTGCTCGTGCTCTCAGGGATCAGTCTGGTGAACCGTCGCCGCTGATCGCGCGCGCAAGCGTCACGTATTCGTCGACCGCCACGTCTTCGGCACGGCGGGTGAGATCGAAGCCCATTGCGTCGAAATCGATACGGTCGCGATAACCATGCAGCGTGTTGCGCAGCATCTTGCGGCGCTGCGAGAACGCCTGCGCGACCACGGTTTCAAACGCCGCCAGATCGACCTGCGGCAGATCCGCGACGGCACGCGGAATCATCCGCACCACGGCCGAATCGACCTTCGGCGGCGGATTGAACGCCTCGGGCGGCACGTCGAGCACCTTGTCCATCCAGTAGCGGTACTGCAGCATGACCGAGAGTCGGCTGTAATTGCTCGACCCGGCGGGTGCCACCATGCGCTCGACCACTTCACTTTGCAGCATGAAGTGTTGATCGCGCACGAACGCCGCATAGCGCATCAGATGGAAGAGCAGCGGACTGGAGATGTTGTACGGCAGGTTGCCGACGATACGCAGCGGTGCTTCGTCACGACGATCTTCCGGGACGAGCGCCCCGAAATCGAAATCGAGCGCGTCGCCCGCGTGCACGCTCACGCGCTCACCGAACTTGCGCCGCAGACGCTCCACCAGATCGCGGTCGAGTTCGACGACGTGCAGATGCACGAGCCACTCGACAAGCGGCGTCGTCAGCGCCCCCAGCCCCGGTCCGATCTCGACCATCAGGTCGTCGGGTCGCGGCGCGATCGTACCCACGATCGCATCGATCACGCCCATGTCGACGAGAAAGTTCTGACCAAAACGTTTGCGCGCCACGTGGCCCTGTTGGACGCCCGTGCGCTTGGATGCGCTACTCATGTGAGATTCCTTATGAACGCGGTTGTGCGGCGTTCGGATCGCCGGTCGCACCTGCACTCAAGGGCGCGTGTGTCGCGGCGTTGGCTGCCATGATCGCCGCCGTGCGCAATGCTTCGAGCAGACTGCCGCTCTCGGCTTGCCCGGTGCCGGCGAGATCGAGCGCCGTGCCGTGATCGACCGACGTGCGAATGATCGGCAGGCCGAGCGTGATGTTGACACCGGCCCCGAAGCTGGCGTATTTGAGCACCGGCAGTCCCTGGTCGTGGTACATCGCGAGGACTGCATCGGCACCTTCGAGATACCGAGGCTGGAACAGGGTATCGGCCGGATACGGGCCGCGCGCGTCGATACCCGCCGCGCGCGCGTCGTCGAGTGCGGGCGTAATGACGTCGATTTCCTCGCGGCCGAGGTAGCCCGACTCACCCGCGTGCGGGTTGAGCCCGGTCACGAGAATGCGCGGACGGGCCACGCCGAAATGACGCATCAGATCCTGATTGAGGATAACGAGCGTTTGCAGGAGATCGTCGCGACGAATCGCGCCGGGGACTTGCGCGAGCGGCAGATGCGTCGTCGCGAGCGCCACGCGCAGCCCGCCGCCGGCGAGCATCATTACGACGCGCGGCGTGCCGGTGCGCTCGGCGAGGTACTCGGTGTGCCCGGTGAACGCCACGCCGCAATCGTTGATCGTGCTCTTTTGCAGCGGTGCGGTAACGACGGCGTCGTAGGTGCCCGCCAGCGCGCCGTCGATGGCGTCGTCGAGCAGGGCCAGCACGTATCGGCCGTTGGCGGCATCGAGCTGCCCTGGTTGCGCCTTCACGGCGAGCGGATGATGCACAACGCGAACACGGCCGTCGGCGAGCAATGCCTGCCACGCATCGCCCAGACCGACCGTCTGCGCCCGTTCGGCGAGCAGCGAGGCGTCGCCAAGCACGGCGAACCGGCAACGTGCGAGGGCGGTGTCGAGGCAAGCGTTGGCGGCCCCTGGCGGGGTAGACAGGCACTTCACGAGCGCCTGCACCGTCAACTCCGGCCCGACGCCTGCCGGCTCACCCGTGGTGATGGCAAGGACGAAGGACCGTTCGGAAGTCATGCCTGAAAAGAGAGGGAGGTCGCGAAATGTCTCACGCGGCGCTTACTGCTGCGCGTTGTTCAGACGATAGTCGACATAAGCGCTGTCGCGCAGTTGTTGCAGCCAGTCGCGGTACTGCTGCTCGGCCTTGCGACCGCGCAGTTCCTGCATCGCGACGTTGCGTTCCTGATCGCCCGAAACCTGCGACTCGCGATGACCCAGCACCTGAATCAGGTGATAGCCATACTCCGAGCGCACCGGGTCGCTGATCTGGCCGTCTTTGAGTTCCGACATGGCGCGCTCGAACGCCGGCACGGTCTCGCCCGGCGAGATCCAGCCGAGATCGCCGCCCTGGGCGGCCGAGCCGTCCGCCGAGAACTGGCGGGCGAAGTCGGCGAAATCGCCCTTGCCTGCCTCGATCTTTGCCTTGATGTCGAGCAGCTTCTGACGTGCCTGAGCTTCCGACACACCGTCGCCCACCCGGATCAGAATGTGACGCGCGTGGATCTGCGGCACGGTCATGCCCTGGTCGCCGCCCTGCTGGCGCTTCTCGACCAGTTTGATCACATGGAAACCGTTGTTGCTGCGCAGCACCTGCGGCACGACCGTGCCCGGTTGCAGCTTCTGAATCTGGTTCAGGTACAGATCGGGAATTCGCTCGGGAATGCGGAAGCCCATGTCGCCACCGTTCGCGGCGTCGGAGGCATCCGAATACTGCTTGGCGAGCGCGGCGAAGTCCCCACCGGCTTTCGCCTTGTCCAGCGCCTCACTGGCCTTCTTCTGCGCAGCGCTGACCTGGTCGGGCGTGGCGCCTTCCGGCAGCTTCACGAGGATTTCGCTCAAGCGATATTCGGTCGTCGACGGCGTCGCTGCGGCACCGCGCTGTGCGGCGAGGAATGCGTTGATTTCCGAATCGCTGACCTGCACCTGACTGTCGACTTCACGGTCGCGCAGCCGCGCCATGATGATCTGCTCGCGCACTTCCTTGCGGAAGGCATCCCAGGGCACACCGGCCTGCGACAGACGCGCCTTGTACTGATCGACGCTCAACCGGTTGTCGGCGGCAATGCGTTGCAGGGCCTGCTCGACGTCGGCGTCCTTCACAACGATGCCGTCTTCCTTCGCACGCTGGAGCTGCACCTGCGTGACGATCATCTGTTCGAGCACCTGACGCTGGAGCATATCGGCGTCCGGAATCGGGCGCTTGGCCAGCGTGAGCTGGTGCTTGGCCTCTTCGATTCGCGTGTCGAGTTCCTGGCGGGTGATCACACTGTCGTTGACCACGGCCACGATGGAATCGACCGGGCGAGCGCTCGCCACAGGCACGCCTGCGGCTTTCGCGCCGACCTGCGCCGGCTGGGCTACCGCCATCCCGGCAGCGAGACACAGGCTCGCCAGCAGCGAGGCACGCTTCACAAACATGTCATTCATAGTTGCTGAATCGAGAAGGAATCTGGTTCGTCGGCGGTGCCTGATAGCCCGGCACCCCCACCTTGAAGGCTTCTGTGGCGCTGTTGCCGGACTTGGTCAATCCCTTCAACTCCAACTGCGCGAAGATCCGCGAGGTCGTCGTGGTGGCATTGGTCGCATAGCGCTGGAGCCCCACCCGGAAGGCCCAGCAGTCGGCATCATACTCGAAACCCGCCAGGGCATCGATGAACGTCTTGTCGGTAATGCTGTAGTTCAAACGACCCACAACCCCTAGACGCGGTGTGATCGGCCACTGACCGGAAAGTTCGATCTGGTTGATCGGCGTGACCGTCAATGCGGTTTGTCCCACCACCGGCGCGGGGTTTCGCAAGTAGCGGTAGTACACGTTGAACACCCGCCGCTCCCCCGGACGCCAGGTAATGCCGACATCCGAGCGGTTGAACTCCGACGTGCTGGGACTGTACTGCACTGCGCTGCTGAACGTGATGTTTCGGTACAGCAGCGCCGAACCGCCCACCAGGAAGTCGGACACCCCGGCATCTTCGGGCGTGCCGCCCGGCATCGTCACGAGCGACTTCGTGAAGTTGTAACGCTGCGCGTACCAGACGCGGGCGCGCTCCACGCCCGACGCATCGATCAGGCGCGAGGTCAGCGCCGCCGTCACGCGATTGGCATCCTGAATTCGGTCGACACCGACGAACGAGTTCTCGCTGAAGATTTCCGCGAGGTTGAAATCGGCCGTCGCACTATCGAAAATCGGAATGGAACTCTGATTACGATACGGCGTGTAGACGTAGAACAGGCGCGGTTCCAACGTTTGTCGCATGGCCGAGCCGAACAGGCTGACCGGGCGCTCGAACGTCAGCCCGGTATCCAGGCTGACGGTCGGCACCGTACGCGTGATCGACGAGTGCATCGTCGAGCTGTTCGGATAATCGACGTTATACGAGGCCGCGTTGAAGATAACCTTCGGCACGACAAAGTAGCCCGGCGTCAGGATCGGATAGCTCAACGTAGGCTGAGCATAGATACGCTCGCCGTTCGGTTGCCCCGTCGACGACGCGATCTGGAACCGGTTGTACCGGATCGGCATCGTGAAATCGAAGCCGTGGAAGTCCAGCTTGTTGTACGTTGCCGACAGTTCCGGCACCGATTCGTACTGCGGCGCCGTAGGCGCGAGCGTCTGATACTTCAGTACCCGGGCAAGGAACGACCAATTGCCGTAGGCCCACGTCAGGCCGGCTTCGCGGTTGTACACGCGCTGCACGCCGGTCTGGAAGTTGGTACCGGCGCCGAAATCGTCTGGATAGGTGTCGTCCGAAACCTTGGTGAAATTGACGTAGGCGTTCACGCCGTACGCGAGCGATTGGCTGTGCTGCCACGTGAACGTGTAACGGGCGTCCCCCGTCACGCGGTCCTTCGGCAGGTATTCGAGGTGGAACAACCCCGAATAGGTCGGCTCCAGGTAGCGGAAGTCGCCATTGAGCATCACACCGCGCTTGGTCATGAAGCGGGGCGTGATCGTCAAATCACGGTTCGGCGCGATGTTGAAGTAATACGGCGTGGCCAGCTCGAATCCCGTGCGGGACGACTGCGTGAAAGTCGGCGCCAGGAAACCCGAACGGCGCTCGTTCGATGTCGGGAACGACAGATACGGGCTGGCGAGAATCGGCACGCCCTGAAAGAACAGGATGCCGTTGTACGCCGTGCCTTCCTGTTGGTCCTGATCGAACTCGAACTCGGACGCCTTGATATACCAGGCCGGGGTCTTGCCGTCGTCCGTGCACGCGCATGCCGAATAGGTGCCGCGCTGCAGCGTCACCACGTTGCTGGCCTCGACGTCCGCGCGCTCCGACTTGCCGCCGCCGCCCGTCACAAGCCGGTAGGTCGGCGTGAGCATGTAGCCGTCGCCCGCGCCTGTGTACATATGCGCCTCAGGGCCAACGAACAGATTGCCCCCCTGCGACAGACGTGCATTGCCCCGCGCCACGACTTCGTCCGTATCCTCGTCGTACGTCAGGCGGTCGCCTTTGACGAACGAGCGATACTTGCGCGCCTCGGCGTCGCCGTCGACCGTCGCGTCCACGTTCGCACGGCCAGTGAGGTGCATGCCACGCACATACATCGGCACGTCGTCGCCAGCGCCCAATGGGTTGTCGACAAGCGCCGGCACCGTGCGCAACACCAGACCGTCGCTCGTGGCAATATCGGGAGGCGGGGCTTCCTGTGCGCCGGCGAGCGAACACCACACTCCTGGCAGGGAGAGCAGCAGTGCCAGCGGCTTGCGCCGCGCGCGCATCAGGCGCCGCAGCGAAGAAACATCATTCGTATGGACTTGTTTATCCGGCATGTACGCAAACAGCGTGACAATCGTGGCGCCGCTTGCGGGCAGCCAATCCCGCGTGTCTGCACGGCATGGCCGGGACATTCGGGACGGTCGATCGAGGTCGAGAAACAGGGTGTCGGGAAAACATGATCGGGTATTATATGGCAAGACGTTTACCGCCCCCATCATGACCGCACACCCCACCGCCTCCGCGAGCGTTTCCAACGCTTGCGCTTCGCTCCCGGAAGCCACCGATCCGCGTCTGCGAGCCCTCGGCGACTGGCTCGCCGGCGTGGCCGAACCGTTATCGCTCGACATGTCGCAGTGGGCGCCTGCATCGGCAGACGCCAGTTTCCGGCGCTACTTCCGCATCGGCAGTCACGACCCCGCGCATCCAAGCCTGATCGTGATGGATGCGCCACCGCCGCAGGAGGATTGCCGTCCGTTCGTGCACGTCGCCCAATTGCTTGACGACGCGGGGCTGCAGGCACCGAAAGTACTGGCCGAGGATCTCGCGCAGGGCTTCCTGCTGCTGACGGATCTCGGTCGCGAGACGTATCTCGACGTGATCGACGAGGACAACGCCCGTCCGCTCATGCGCGCCGCACTCGATGCACTGATCGTCTGGCAGAAAAGCTCGCGCCCGGGGGTGCTGCCCGCCTACGACCGGGCGCTGCTCCAGCGCGAACTCGATCTGTTCCCGGACTGGTACATCGGCAAGCATCTGAAGGTGGCACTCAGCGCGGAACAACGGGCAACGCTCGACGGCATCAATCGGCTACTGATCGACAATGCGCTCGCGCAACCCCAGGTCTTCGTTCATCGCGATTACATGCCGCGCAACCTGATGCCGGGCCTGCCGGGCACGACGGGGCCGGGGATTCTCGACTTCCAGGACGCCGTCTACGGCCCGCTGACCTATGACGTCATCTCGCTCATGCGCGATGCGTTCCTCAGTTGGGACGAGGAGCGTCAGCTCGACTGGCTCGCGTATTACTGGGAACGGGCCCGCAAGGCCGGCCTGCCGGTCGACGCCGACTTCGGCGAGTTCTATCGCCAGGCGGAATGGATGGGCCTGCAACGTCACCTGAAGGTGCTCGGCATTTTCGCGCGCATCAACTACCGGGACGGCAAGCCGCGCTATCTGGCAGACACGCCGCGCTTCATCGACTATGCCCGCAAGGTCGCCGAGCGCTACCGCCCGCTTCACCCGCTCGCCCAATTGCTCGACGCGCTGACCGGCCAGCAGGCAGGCGTGGGTTACACGTTCTGAGGCGCGCCGCATGAACGGGATGAAGGCGATGAAGGCGATGATCTTCGCCGCCGGACGCGGCGAACGCATGCGCCCGCTCACGGACGCAATGCCCAAGCCGCTGCTGCGTGTCGGCGGCAAGCCGATCATCGTCTGGCAAATCGAAGCGCTCGCACGCGCGGGCTTCACCGACATCGTCATCAATCACGCCTGGCTGGGCGAGCAGATCGAAGCCACGCTCGGCGACGGTCGCGCATTTGGCGTACGGCTCGCATACTCGGCCGAGGCTGAAGCGCTGGAGACAGCGGGCGGCATTGCGCAGGCGCGCCAGTGGCTCGAAGGGGCCGGGCCTGTGTTCATGGCGATCGCAGGCGATATTTTCACGTCGTTCGACTACGCGACGTTGCGCCCGCATGCCGACCGCATGGCAGCGCAGTCCGCTCCGGGCATGCATCTGGTGATGGTGCCGAACCCGCCGTTTCACCCGAGAGGTGACTTCGCGCTGGACACCGCCGGCAAGCTATATCTGCCCAATGCGGCCCCAGCAGCCGCTTGTGCGATGACGTTCGGCAGCATTGCGCTGTACGATCTACGCCTCTTCGACGGCATTGCCCCTGGCACCCGCATGGCGCTCACACCGTTGTACCAGCGCGCGATTGCCGCCGGACTGGCGAGCGGCGAGCGCTTCGACGGGCGGTGGGAGAACGTCGGCACCCCGGCGCAGCTCGCCGCCCTGGACGCCGAGGTACGCGCCCGGCACGGCGCGACGCCCGGCAGTAGAATCGCCTGACTACGCTTGAAATCGTCCGAACAGACCGAAATGGAGCCCGCGATGTCTGATTCCCCTTACCGTGCCCGCCGCGAGCGAGTCATCGAGCAGATGCGCAAGGCCGGTGGCGGTGTCGCCATCCTGCCGACGGCGCCGGAAGTGCCGCGCAACCGCGACAGCGACTTTCCCTATCGCCACGACAGTTATTTCTACTACCTTTCGGGCTTCACGGAGCCCGATGCGGTCGTCGTGCTCGATAGCCGCTCGGGTCATTCGACCCTGTTCTGCCGCGCGAAGAATGAAGAGCGCGAGATCTGGGACGGCTATCGCTACGGCCCCGAAGCCGCACGCGAGACCTTCGGCTTCGACGCCGCCTACCCCATCGACGAGATCGACGTGCGTGTGCCGCAACTACTGGCCGACGCCCCGGCGCTCTTCTACGCGCTCGGAACCTCGGCGCAGCAGGATCGTCAGGTCCGTCACTGGCTGAGCGCGGTGCGCGCACAAAGCCGCACGGGCGTATCGGCGCCGTCCGCCGCGCACGATATCCGTACGATTCTCGACGAGATGCGTCTGGTCAAGGACAGTGCCGAGCTCGACATCATGGCGCGCGCAGGCAAGATTTCAGCCGACGCCCATGTACGCGCGATGAAAGTGTCGCGTCCCGGACTGCGCGAATACCATCTCGAAGCCGAGTTGCTGTACGAGTTCCGCCGCAACGGCTCGCAATTCCCCGCGTACGGATCGATTGTCGCCACGGGCGCCAACGCAACGGTGCTGCACTACCGCGCAGGCGACGCCGAGCTGCGTGACGGCGAACTGTGCCTGATCGACGCCGCGTGCGAACTGGATGGCTACGCGTCCGACATTACCCGAACGTTCCCGGTGAATGGGAAGTTCACCCCGGCGCAACGCGAGCTGTACGACATCGTGCTCGCTTCGCAGCAAGCCGCCATCGACGCCACGCGCGCCGGGGTGCGCTTCGACGCCCCCCACGAGGCCGCCGTGCGCGTGCTCGCTCAAGGCATGCTCGACACGGGCCTGCTCAAACGCGATGCCGTCGGCAGCCTCGACGAGGTGATCGCCAACAAGTCGTTCAGCCGCTTCTACATGCACCGCACCGGGCACTGGATCGGCATGGATGTCCACGATTGCGGCGAGTACCGCGAAGACGCGCCCGATGGCCAACGTCCGTGGCGCACGTTGGCCGCGAACATGGTGATGACGATCGAGCCCGGCATTTACGTACGACCCGCGCCGGATATCGACGAGCGCTACTGGAACATCGGCATTCGCATCGAGGACGATGCCATTGTGACCGCCAACGGCTGCACGCTGCTCACACGCGACGTGCCGGTCGATGCCGACGAGATCGAAGCCCTGATGCGTGGCCGATGACCGACACTCACGCTCCCACGTCCTCGGCACACGCGATACACGCGATACACGCGATACACGCGACACGCGAAACGAACGAGCCTACTGCACCGACTCCGTCGATTGCGCGGCGCTTCGACGTGGCGATCGTCGGTGCCGGCCCGGTCGGCACCGCGCTGGCACTCATGCTGGCACAACGTGCGCCGCAGTTGCGCATCGCGCTTCTGGACGCGCGCGGCCCGCAGGCGGGTTATGACGACCCGCGCACGCTCGCGCTTTCGCATGGCAGCCGCGAAATCCTCGCGCGCGCCGGCGCATGGCCGCACGACGGCTCGGCCGTCGCCAGCACGCCGATTCGGCATATCCATGTATCGCAGGCGCATCGCTTCGGCAGCACGGAGATCGATCCTCTCGATCATGGCGTGCCCGCGCTGGGTTACGTGGTGCGGTACGGCGCGCTGATGCACGCCCTGGATACCGCCTTGTCGCATCTTCCCGCCCGCTTCGAGCATGCGCCGCGCGCACCCGCGTCGCCGGACGCGCCAGGGTTGCATCACTTCCGCCCCTTTCGGGCGATCGCGCTGCATCAGGACGCGGCGCAGGTCACGCTCACCGTCGGCACCTCGCTCGACGACCGCGCGCAAACGCTGCATGCCACGCTGGCCGTGAATGCGGAAGGCGGCCTGTTCGAGGGACAAACGGCCCGCCCTCGCCAACGCGACTACGGCCAGACCGCGCTGGTCGGCTTCGTCACGTGCGAGCGGCCGCGCGTCGGCTGGGCGTGGGAGCGCTTCACGCCCGGCGGTCCGCTGGCGCTGCTGCCGCTCGAAAACGGCTATGCGCTGGTGTGGTGCTGCTCGCACGACGAGGCGAAGCGTCGTCGCGAGATGGACGATGCACCGCTGCTTGCCGAACTGCATACGGCGTTCGGCGACCGTATGGGACGATTCACGTCGATTGTCGGCCGCGCGAGTTTCCCGCTGGGCCTCAATGCCCTCGGTCAGGTCGTCGATGGCCGGATCGCCGCCATCGGCAATGCGGCGCAAACGCTGCATCCGGTGGCTGGGCAAGGCCTGAATCTCGGCCTGCGCGACGCCTTCGATCTGGCCGACACACTCGTGCGCAACGCCCGCGACGGCGTGCCCGGCCCTGCGGCGCTCGCCGCCTTCGCCCGCCAACGCCGCGCCGACCGAGGCCTCACGATCCGCATCACGGACCTGCTGCCCCGCGTCTTCAGTATCGACGCCCCCCCTGTCTCCCTTCTGCGCGGCATGGCACTCGCCAGTCTAGATCTCGTCCCCCCCCTCAAAAATGCCTTCGCCCGTCAGATGATGTTCGGCCAGCGCGGCTGAGCGCCGCCATGACCATCGGGGCGGCCCGATAATTTGCACATTTTTTAGGCGACGGAAATGGGTTTTCGCAGTAAAATGCTCACTTTTTCCCGCCTTACCCCTCATCGTGCGTATCGGCCCCTACGAACTCCGCAACAACCTGTTCGTCGCCCCCATGGCGGGCGTGACGGATCGGCCGTTCCGCCAGTTGTGCAAGCGACTTGGCGCGGGCTACGCCGTCTCGGAAATGGTGGCCTCGAACGCACAGCTCTGGAAGAGCGAGAAGACGATGCGCCGCGCCAATCACGCAGGCGAAGTCGCCCCGATTTCGGTGCAAATTGCGGGCGCCGATCCGGCCATGATGGCCGAGGCCGCCCGCTATAACGTGGAGCGGGGCGCTCAGATCATCGACATCAACATGGGGTGCCCGGCCAAGAAAGTGTGCAACGTGGCCGCCGGGTCGGCCCTGCTGCAAAACGAGCCGCTCGTCGCCCGGATCGTGTCCGCCGTGGTCGGTGCCGTGGGTGATGTCGTGCCGGTCACGCTCAAGATTCGCACCGGTTGGGATCGCGAACACAAGAACGCCCTCACCGTTGCCCGTATCGCCGAAGACTGCGGCGTCACCATGCTCACCGTCCACGGGCGTACGCGCGCGGACCTTTATCACGGCGAAGCCGAGTACGAGACGATCACCGCCGTGAAGGCCGCTGCCCGCATTCCGGTCGTCGCCAACGGCGATATCGACTCGGCGCAAAAGGCCAGGCATGTGCTGGATATCACGGGCGCAGACGCCCTCATGATCGGCCGTGCCGCCCAGGGACGTCCCTGGTTGTTTCGCGACATCGAGCTGTTTCTCACGACGGGCGAAATCGCCTTGGCGCCGCGCGTCGACGAAATCCAGCAAATCATGAACGAACACCTCGAGGACCATTACGAGTTTTACGGGGAGTACACCGGTGTGCGAACCGCACGCAAACATATCGCATGGTATTCGCGCGGCTTGCCGGGGGCAGCCACGTTCCGCCAGCGTATGAATACGCTCGACACCACGCAGGAACAGTTGGCTGCGGTCAACGAGTTTTTCGAACAGCAGAAGGCGCACTCGGACCGTCTCTGCTATGAACAAGAATCGCCGAGGGAGCTATTAGCCGCATGAGCAAAACAAACATAGAACAATGCGTGCGCGACAGTCTGGATTCGTATTTCCGCGATCTGGATGGCGCACGGCCACACGATGTCTACGATATGGTCGTCTCGGTCGTCGAGAAGCCGCTGCTCGAGTTTGTGCTCGGCAAGGCCGATGGCAACCAGTCGCTTGCCGCTGAATACCTGGGGATCAACCGCAACACGCTGCGCAAGAAGCTGCAGCAACACGGCCTGCTCTAGCCGTTGCGCGAGGACCGGTGGCCATCGATGCGAGCCCGCCGTCCTCCCCATCGCGGGGTGCGCCCGATTCGATGACCTCATACTGCGCCCGCCCCTTTCGCCCAACTCGCCTGTTTTCGCCGCTTCACTACCGTCCGTCATGATTAAGCAAGCTCTCATTTCCGTCTCCGACAAGACCGGCATCGTCGACTTCGCCAAGTCGCTCGCTGCCCAGGGCGTGTCGATTCTCTCCACTGGCGGTACCGCCAAGCTGCTGGCGGAAGCCGGCCTGAAGGTGACCGAAGTGGCCGACTACACCGGCTTCCCGGAAATGCTCGACGGGCGCGTGAAGACGCTGCATCCGAAGGTTCACGGCGGCATTCTTGCCCGCCGCGATCTGCCCGAGCATATGGCCGCGCTCCAGAAGCACGACATTCCGACGATCGATCTGCTGGTCGTGAACCTGTATCCGTTCGTGCAGACCATCGCCCGCGACGACTGCTCGCTCGAAGACGCCATCGAGAACATCGACATTGGCGGCCCGACGATGCTGCGCTCTGCCGCGAAGAACCATCGCGATGTCACCGTGATCGTCGATCCGGCCGACTACGCCGTGGTGCTCGACGAAATGAAAGCGAACGGCAACACGGTCGGCTACGCCACGAACTTCCGTCTGGCGACAAAGGTGTTTGCCCACACGGCCCAGTACGACGGCGCGATCACGAATTACCTCACGAGCCTTGGCGAGTCGCTGCGTCACAGCGAGCGCTCTGCCTACCCGGGCACGCTGAACCTCGCGTACACGAAGGTGCAGGACATGCGCTACGGCGAGAATCCGCATCAGAGCGCCGCCTTCTACCGCGACATCATCACGCCGCCCGGCTCGCTCGCGAACTATCGTCAGCTCCAGGGCAAGGAACTGTCGTACAACAACATCGCCGATGCCGATGCCGCGTGGGAATGTGTCAAGACGTTCGATGCGCCCGCCTGCGTCATCATCAAGCACGCGAATCCGTGCGGCGTGGCTGTGGCCGCAACGCCCGCCGACGCCTATGCGAAAGCGTTCCAGACCGACCCGACGTCGGCCTTCGGCGGCATTATCGCGTTTAACCGCGAGGTCGACGAAGCCGCCGCGCAAGCGGTCGCCAAGCAGTTTGTCGAAGTGCTGCTCGCGCCGTCGTTCAGCGAGGCCGCGAAGCAAGTCTTCGCCGCCAAGCAGAACGTTCGTCTGCTGGAAGTGCCGCTCGGCAACGGTGTGAATCAGTATGACTTCAAGCGCGTTGGCGGCGGCCTGCTGGTTCAGTCCCCGGATGCAAAGAACGTTGCACCGCATGAACTGCGCGTCGTGACGAAGCGTCACCCGACGCCGAAGGAAATGGAAGATCTGCTCTTCGCCTGGCGCGTGGCCAAGTACGTCAAGTCGAACGCCATCGTGTTCTGCGCCGGCGGCATGACGTTGGGGGTCGGCGCCGGTCAGATGAGCCGTGTCGATTCGGCCCGCATCGCCAGCATCAAGGCCCAGAACGCTGGACTGTCGCTGAACGGCTCGGCGGTTGCCTCGGACGCCTTCTTCCCGTTCCGTGACGGCCTGGACGTGGTCGTCGACGCTGGCGCGACCTGCGTGATCCACCCGGGTGGGTCGATGCGCGACGACGAAGTCATCGCTGCGGCCGACGAACGCAACGTCGCCATGCTGATGACAGGCACACGCCACTTCCGCCACTAAGCGCTCGCCTCGATCCTCGATGGCCCTTGCCGGGCCATCGATACGCGACGAAGCGAAAGCATGCTCAGGACACCTGCGGGTGTCCTTTTTTGGGTCCCGCTGGACGATCGGCACCGGAACCGTATTCGGAGGCGTGTCGACGCAGGGGCCTCGGGATTTTTAACGGCGCGAGAGCGTCGTCAGGAAAACGTCGGCGGGACCCGCTTCGGCACGCAGTTCACAGGTCTCGTCGCCTTCGATGCGCAGCGCGTGGCCTGCAGGAGCGGTCATGGCCTGGCCGTCGCTGAACGTCGCCCGTACGCGCCCGTGCGTGCAGTAGAGAAAGGCGACGGCATCCCCCCCCGCCGGAAGCGCCCACCTCAGCGCGTCATTCTCCAGGCGATGTTGGGCCAGCGTATGCTGCCAGCCGACGCGGCGCGTCATGACGTTGAAGTCGTCGATCGGCACCCCGGCTGTATCGAGCAGCGGTGTGCAGCGCACGGCCAATTCGCCACCGAAGGCGCAGGGTGGCGTGCGCGTCGTGAGCGTAACGTCGGGACGGCCTTCGATATTGAGCGTGAGCGCCCCGCCCCGGACAATGGCGAGCGATCGGTCGATGCCCGCGAACACGGAGAACGGCCCCGGACTCGCGACCGTGGCCGTGCTGATTCGCCAATCGAAGCCGTCTTCACCGGGACATCGCGCTATTGCCAGTTCCGTCGTCACGCCCAGGCCGTTCTTCCACGGCATCTTCCGAAAATCGGCCGGGCCGAGCGCTTGTCGTTTTTTGGAACGCATTTGACGATTCCGCGCTTACTTGCGAACTTCGCCGTGTCCGAACACGACGTACTTCAGACTCGTCAAGCCTTCGAGCCCGACAGGGCCGCGCGCGTGAAGCTTGTCGTTCGAAATGCCGATCTCCGCGCCCAGACCGAATTCGAAGCCGTCGGCGAAACGCGTGCTCGCGTTGATGATCACGCTTGCCGAATCGACTTCGCGCAGGAACTGCATCGCCGCCGTGTAATCCTCGGTCACGATGGCGTCGGTGTGGTGCGAGCCGTAACGATTGATGTGCTCGATGGCCGGTGCAAGGCCGTCGACGATCCTGATCGCCAGCACCGGCGCCAGATATTCCGTCGACCAGTCTTCCTCGCTCGCCGCAACGACGCCACGCACGCCGGCTTCACCGAGCGCCGCCACGGTGCGTTCGCAACCGCGCAGCTCGACTTGCTTGCTTTGGAACATGCGCGCAATGGCAGGCAACTGATCGATGGCCCGCTGATCGACAAGCAGCGTCTCCATCGTGTTGCAGGTGCCATAGCGATGCGTCTTGGCGTTCTCGCAGATGTTCAGCGCCTTTGCCGGGTCGGCGCGGCCATCAACGTAGACGTGACAAATGCCGTCGAGGTGCTTGATCATCGGCACCCGGGCGTCCTGCATCAGACGTGCGATCAGGTTCTTGCCGCCGCGCGGCACGATGACGTCGACATACTCGGTCATCGTGATGAGCTCACCGACGGCGGCGCGATCGGGCGTGCTCACCACTTGCACCGCGTCGCCGGGCAAACCGCTCGCTGCGAGCGCTTCGGCGATCAGGGCGGCCAGCGCCGTATTGCTTTCGATGGCCTCGGAACCGCCGCGCAGAATGGTGGCATTGCCCGACTTGAGGCAAAGCGCTGCAGCGTCGATGGTCACATTGGGACGCGATTCGTAAATGATGCCGATGACACCCAGCGGCACACGCATCTGACCGACTTGAATGCCGCTCGGCTGCACGCGCACGTTGCCGATCTCGCCGATGGGGTCCGACAGTCCCGCAATCTGGCGCAGGCCTTCGATCATCGTGCGCAGCGCCTTGTCCGACAGCGTGAGGCGGTCGATGAATGCGGCGTCCTGACCGTTGGCTCGGGCCCGTTCGAGATCGCGACGGTTCACTTCCTGCAACTTTGTGCCATCTCGCTCGATGGCATCGGCAATCGCGAGCAGTGCGCGATTCTTGGCAGCGGTATCGGCACGCGCCATGGCGCGCGACGCCTCACGCGCGCGCCGGCCCAACGATTGCATGTAGGCTTGGATATTCATGTCGGTTCTGCAATTCTGTTGGCGACTCACTCGCCAGTGTGTTCGGTGGACGATCGGCGCAGGCAGCGGTCGAAAATTCAGACGGCACCACACAACGCGCCGCCGCTCATTCGCCAGATTGTCCGTCAATTACGGTGATCTTGCTGGCGCGGCTCCCGTGCTCCGGGAGCCGGCGTTGGCAGAAATTCGGGCGCGGTCTACGCGTGCACCGGGCGTGGTGCGCGAGCGGAGCGCGCCATCGGCGGTCGCTCGCCTGCGAGCAGCAGGCCGAGTTGCAGCATGCCGTCCCACGGATCGCCGGACAGACCGTCGGCCCGCAGCCCTTTGACCTGCCGGTCCAGACGGGCAGCCAATTGGAGTGCCTGAGCGAGTATGGCAGGCGTGACGCGGTTTGCTGCCTGTTCCATCAGGCGTTCTCGCGGCCCCCAGACCCGATACTCGCGCAATAGCATCGCGAGTGGCTTGCCTGCGGCCATCCCGCGCGTGATCTTGGCGAGCGTGCGGACTTCCTCGGTCAGCGCCCACAGCACGAGCGGTGCCGCTTCGCCCTCGCCGCGCAGACCGTCGAGCATGCGCACCAGCCGGGCGGCATCGCCGGCCAGCACGGCTTCGCTGAGTTTGAACACGTCGTAGCGCGCGACATTCATCACGGCATCCTGCACCTGCTCGAATGTGAGCACGCCCGTCGGGCCCGACGGATACAACAGACCCAGCTTCTGAATTTCCTGATGGGCCGCGAGCAGGTTCCCCTCGACGCGGTCCGCGATGAACTGCAACACGCGACGCCCCGGCTCACCGGACTCGACACGCTGTCCCTGTGCGGCGAGGCGCTGGGCGATCCAGTCCGGCAGGCGGATCCGGTCGACCGGATCGATCTTGATCGTGACGCCCGCGCGTTCGAGCGCTGCGAACCAATCCGATTTGGTGGCTGCGGCATCGAGACGGGGCAGCGTGACGATCGTCAGCACGTCGCCGTTCGCGGCATCGGCATGCGCCTTGAGCGCAGCGCCACCGTCCTTGCCGGGCTTTCCCCCCGGAATACGCAATTCGATGAGTTTTCGGTCGCCGAACAGCGACATCGACTGGCCTGCGTTAGCGAGCGCACCCCAGTCGAAACTGCGCTCGACACTGAGCACATCGCGCTCGGTGAACCCGCCCTTGCGTGCTGCCGCGCGTATGCGATCCACCGCCTCCTGGACAAGCAGGCTCTCGTCGCCATGAACCATATAGATTGGCGAGAGGGTTTTGGCGAGATGCGCGTCAAGCGCGTCGGGACGCAATTGCATGGTGACGAGGGTTACTCTTCCGGCTTCTTTGCCGGCATCGACTTCACGGCTTCCATGCGGCGGACGATCTGGTCGACAGCGTCTTTCTGCATGTCCCGGTTGAGCAATGCGGCTTCCGTGTCACGCGCCGACGTCTCGCTGTCGCTGTAAGGCAGATTGCGCGTCAGGCGAATCGTGCTCAACGGAATGATCGGTGTGCCGTCCGGCGTCACGAGTTGGAATGTGAACGTGCTGCGCATTTCGTACTCGCGCGCCTGGCCGTTGGCGTCGAGGCTGACGGCCGTGCGCGACGACGTCGCGTTCACGATTTCCAGGCGAGCGTCGGCGTCCTTCGGCTCCGTCACGACGACCGTCCCCTTGCTGCCGTAGCGAATATAGCGCGAGATGTCGGTCGCCATCTGACCACCGCCCGAGATGTACAAACGATGGAACGCATATTCGCTTGCGCCACGCAGTTGGAAACCGCAGGCGGACAGCGCCAACGCGCAGCCCAGCACTGCGATCCAGCCGAAGATCCTGCGCGCCGCACCGACGCCTCGTTGCCCGGATGTCATTTGCACGTGATGTGCCCTCTTGTCACCAAACGTCATTAAATCGTCGACCGACGGCACTGGCTGCCGCCTCAGACCACTACGTTCACGAGACGGCCCGGCACGACGATGACCTTCTTCACCGGCTTGCCCTCACCGAACTTGGTCGTCATTTCGTGCGCCAGCGCAGCCTGCTCGATGGCTTCGCGCGAAGCGTCCTTGGCTACGCGCACGGCGCCCCGCACCTTGCCCGCGACCTGCAATACGAGTTCGATTTCGTCTTGCACGAGCGCCGTTTCGTCGACTTCCGGCCATGGCGCATCCAGCAGATCACCCTGTTGCGCGGCATAGCCCAACTCGGCCCACAGGCCATGCGTGACGTGCGGCACCACCGGGTAAAGCACGCGCAGCAGAATGCCGTAGCATTCGCGCACCGCACCGGCACCCGCTGCCCCCTTGTCGCTCTCGATGGCGTTGAGCATCTTCATCGCCGCCGACACCACCGTGTTGTACTGCACCCGCTGATAATCGTAGTTGGCCTGCTTGAGCACGCCATGAATCTCGAGACGCAGCGCCTGCGCCGCCGGGTTCGCCGTATCGACGACGGCATCCGCCTGACGCAGCAGCGCTGCGTGCGACTGGCCGAAGCCCCACAAACGACGCAGGAAACGGCTCGCGCCCTCGACGCCGGCGCCCGACCACTCGAGCTGCTGCTCGGGCGGTGCCGCAAACATCACGAACAGACGTGCCGTATCGGCCCCGTACTGATCGATCAGCGACTGCGGATCGACACCGTTGTTCTTCGATTTCGACATCTTCTCGATGCCGCCGAGCGTCACGTCCGCGCCGTCGGCCTTCGACGTGGCACCGACCGGGCGGCCCTTGTCGTCGACCTGCACCTGAACATCGAGCGGGTTGAACCATGTCTTCTTGCCCGAGGCGTCCTCACGATAGAACGTCTCGTTGAGCACCATGCCCTGCGTGAGCAGGTTCTGCGCCGGCTCCTTGAAGCTCACCAGCCCCAGATCGCGCATGACCTTAGTCCAGAAGCGCGAGTACAGCAGGTGCAGAATCGCGTGCTCGATGCCGCCGATGTATTGATCCATCGGCATCCAGTAATTGGTGCGCGCATCGACCATCGTGTCGGCGTCCGGGCACGCATAACGCGAGAAATACCACGACGAGTCCACGAATGTGTCCATCGTGTCGGTCTCGCGGCGCGCCGGTTTGCCGCACTTCGGGCAAGTACACTTGAGGAAGGCCTCGGACTTGGCCAGCGGATTGCCGGTGCCGTCCGGCACGAGGTCCTCGGGCAGCACGACGGGCAGGTCCTTCTCGGGGACCGGCACCGCGCCGCACGACGCGCAATGAATGATCGGGATCGGCGTGCCCCAGTAGCGCTGGCGCGAAATCCCCCAATCGCGCAGACGGAACGTGACCTGCTTGTCGCCCACGCCCTGAGCCTTGAGATCTGCCGCGATGGCGTCGACGGCGGCCGCGAAGCCCAGGCCATCATACTTGCCGCTGTTGACCAGCGAGCCGCCTTCCTTGTCACCGTACCAGGCCTGCCAGGCGTCCGTCGAATAGGTCTCGCCCGGCACTGCGACGACCTGCTTGATCGGCAGGCCGTACTTGCGCGCGAATGCGAAGTCGCGCTCATCGTGGGCCGGCACGCCCATCACGGCGCCTTCGCCGTAACCCATGAGCACGTAGTTGCCGATCCACACTTCGACCTTGTCGCCGGTGAGCGGATGCGTGACGAAGAACCCCGTCGGCATGCCCTTCTTTTCCATCGTGGCGATGTCGGCTTCGGCCACGCCGCCCTGCTTGCATTCGGCGATGAACGCCTGCAGGTCGGAACGCTCGGCGGCCAGACGCGTCGCCAGCGGATGCTCGGCGGCAATCGCGCAGAACGTCACGCCCATGATCGTGTCGGCACGCGTGGTGAATACACGCAGCAGATGGCGCTCGCCGTCCAGCTCGTACGGGAAGCCGAAGTTCACGCCGAAGCTCTTGCCGATCCAGTTCTGCTGCATCACCTTCACGCGCTCGGGCCAGCCGAGATCGTCCAGGTCGCCGAGCAACTCGTCGGCATATTCGGTGATGCGCATGTAATACATCGGGATTTCACGCTTCTCGACGAGCGCGCCCGAACGCCAGCCGCGGCCGTCGATCACCTGCTCATTGGCAAGTACGGTCTGATCGATCGGATCCCAGTTCACGGTGCCGGTCTTCAGATAGACGACGCCCTTCTCGAGCATCTTCAGGAACAGCCACTGATTCCAGCGGTAATACTCCGGCTTGCAGGTGGCGACTTCGCGCGACCAATCGATCGCCAGGCCCATGGCCTGCATCTGCTTCTTCATGTACGCGATGTTGTCGTACGTCCACTTGGCCGGCGGCACGCCGTTGGCCATCGCCGCATTTTCAGCCGGCATGCCGAAGGCGTCCCAGCCCATCGGCATCAGTACGTTGTACCCGCGCATGCGCATCTGGCGGTACATCACATCGTTGATGGTGTAGTTGCGCACATGCCCCATATGCAGCTTGCCCGACGGATACGGCAGCATCGAGACGCAATAGAATTTCTGCTTGTCCGCGCGCTCGGTGGTCTTGTAGGCGTCGATCGCCTGCCAGTGAGACTGGGCGGAGGCTTCGACGTCGGCGGGAACGTATTTTTCTTGCATGATGGGTCGGCAGATAGGATTCGGCTCGGCTTCGACCCTGCCGGTGCGCGGCAGCGGGGCGCGCAGCACGTAGGCTTTTCGGGGCAAATCCGGGGAAAACGATGATTATAACGCCGCCGGCAGCGGATTCGGCGCGATGGTGGCGAGCGGATGCGACCTTGAGGCGACTTGGCCGTCGGCGCCAACCGACGCGTCGAGCCATCGGGGAGGGTGAGCGCGCGTGACGTCGGCGTCGTGGGCGACTGCCGGCACGTAGCCGAGTATCACGCTCGACGCCTCGATGCGCGACCGGCGATCCAGGCCGGACGCGAGTGCTGAATCAGCGCAGGCCCAGTACGTCCTGCATATCGAACAGGCCTGTCTCGTGTTGCGCGAGGAAACGGGCGGCGCGCAGTGAGCCCTGCGCGTATGACAGACGGCTCGACGACTTGTGCGTAATCTCGATGCGCTCGCCGATGCCGGCAAACAGCACCGTGTGATCGCCGACGATATCGCCGCCACGCACGGTGGCGAAACCGATGGTCGACGGATCGCGCTCGCCGGTCACGCCTTCGCGGCCGTAGACAGCGCACGTCTTCAGATCACGGCCCAGTGCATCGGCAACGACCTCGCCCATGCGCAGTGCCGTACCCGACGGGGCATCGACCTTGTGGCGGTGGTGGGCCTCGATAATCTCGATGTCGTAACCCGTGTTCAGAATCTTGGCGGCGATTTCGAGCAGCTTGAACGTGGCATTCACACCCACGCTCATGTTCGGTGCGAACACCACCGCCACGTGCTCGGCCCCTTCGGCCAGGCGCGCCTTGTCCGCGTCCGAAAAGCCAGTCGTGCCGACGATCATCTTCACTCCGTGCTTTTGGGCAGCGGCAAGATGCGCCAGCGTGCCCTCGGGACGCGTGAAATCGATCAGATATTGGGCGTTGGCAAGCGCAGCGTCGAGATCGGCGGTGATTTTCACCCCCGTCTCGCAACCTAGAAAGGCGCCGGCATCGTGGCCCAATGCCGGGCTGCCCTCACGGTCGAGCGCGCCGACGAGTTCGGCGTCGTCGGCCGCCAGTACGGTTTCGATCAGCATCCGGCCCATGCGGCCTGAGGCGCCAGCAATCGCAATCTTCATCATGGATGTCTTCAGTCGTCTGACAGCTTACTTGGGCATCGAGAACAAGCCGCCACCGGAGGTCACCCGCGGCGATGGGACAAGCCCTGTGCCCGTCGCCGTGGTCGCGCTGCCCGATGCACTGTCGGCGGCAGCGGGCTGAGCGTTGGACGAAGTGGCGGACGGCGATGCGGTGGTCGCTGCAGCGGCAGCCGTCGAAACGGGGGAACCGGGGGAAACGGCGGAAGCGGCAGAGGCGTCCGAGGCGGCAGGCGTGGCCGTCTGCGACGGCGCTACGTCCTCGGCGGCGGCGGCACTCGCCGTCGACGGTACCGGGGCGTCGGTCTTCACGGATTTGCCCTTCTGGCCATCGATTTCCTGCACCAATTGGTACTCGGTCGGCAGATTTTCGCCGCCCTCCCAGCGCGCCAGCGTGTCACCGTCGAAATACACCTTCAGATGGCGCTCCTGCACCACCGACGTGTTACCCCGCTTGAAATAGAAGACATAGTCCCAGCGGTTCGCGTGGAAGATATCCGTAAGTAGCGGTGTACCGAGCAGTTGGCGGACCTGATCGCGCGTCATACCGGCCTTGAGCTTGTCGTAGGCCTCCTTCGAGACGAAGTTGCCTTGCACGATGTTGATTCGATACGGCGTGACCACGCCGATCACTTTGTCGGTCACGCTGTCATACGTCGAGCAACCGGCCAGCACCAGGAATGCCGCCGCAGCGCAGACGGAGAACGGAAGGGAGAGATAACGACGCAAATCTGACTCGCTTTCAAAAAAATCGACCATGACTCCGGCACGCCGGGCGCGCCGCCACATCGCCCCCGTTGACGGATCAATCCGTCCCGTTTGCCCCGGTTTGCGCCCGGGCAAGGCAAAAAGGCATTATTATTGGGGCTGTATTGTACTCTAGGGACGTAGAGCGATGCCGAATCCCGCCGAACTGAAAAATATCGGACTGAAAGCCACGCTTCCGCGCCTCAAAATTCTGGAGATTTTTCAGAACAGCGAGGTGCGCCATTTAACCGCTGAAGACGTGTATCGTCATCTGCTCAATGAAAATCTCGATATCGGCCTGGCAACGGTGTACCGCGTCCTGACGCAATTCGAGCAAGCGGGACTATTGTCGCGCAGCAACTTTGAATCCGGCAAGGCCGTTTTCGAGCTCAACGAAGGGCGCCACCACGATCACCTGGTGTGCCTGGACTGCGGGCGTGTCGAGGAATTCTTCGACGCCGAGATCGAACACCGCCAGCAGATGATTGCCAAGAAGAGCGGCTTCGCGCTTCAGGAGCACTCGCTCGCGATGTACGGAAGCTGCACCAAGAATCCGTGCCCGCACCGTCAGAAGAACTAGGAATTGTTTTTCCGAAATGCCTTTCGATGGCCCCATTCTGAGATTTCTCCCGCAGCATAGCCGGCCTCCAATCCGAACGCTAACCCGCTTTGTCTATCGTAGACTCCGTCAAAGACGGTGAGACGCGGTGGTGCATGCCATCGCTTTGAAGCACCAATCCTTCATATGAATCACGAACAAGCTCCCAACGACATGGCACAGAGTGACGCAGACGAAATTTCGCTGGCGGATATTCTCGATTTTGCCCGCGACAACCTGAAAGTGATTGCCGGACTCGCCGTGCTGGGGGCCGCCATTGGCGTTGGCAGCACCTTTGCGCTTCAAAAGAAATGGGAAGGGAAGGTCACGCTACAAATTGGGCGTGCAGCTAGCGCCCCCGTTGCCGGCCCTGAAAGTCCGTTGATCGAATCGCCTCAGCAAACGATAGCGCGAATTGAGCTAAACGCGTTCCGCGACAATGTCGCAGGAGAACTATTTCCTCAGTTGAGAAACGACGCGAACGCGCTGCAAACAACAACCGCATGGAAGTCCTTGAAAGCGCGCGCGCTCCCGGGTACGGCGTACGTAGAGATTACAGGGCGCGGCACCTCACCTGAGCAAGCCGAGCAAGTGCTTAATGCTGCATCAAACCGAGTCGAAGCCGAACATGCGGCAATTCTCGAACGCACGCAAATGCTTCCGAAGCAGCAGTTGAGTTTCATTGATGCCGCCATCGCGGCGAACACCAAAGCCCAGGAACAGTTGAGTAAAGCACTCGCGAGTTCAAAGAATTCGGATTCGGTGATAGCGCTCGGCGCATTACAAAGCGCCCGGACGGAGCGCGCGACGCTCAACGAGAGCCGCTATCGTATCTCACAGATGCTTGCCCCGGATCAGTCCTACAACACTCGTGTTGTCAGTGCAACTCAAGTCGGCGTCAACGCGGTCTTTCCACGAAAGTTGTACTTTGGCCTCGGCGGTCTGATGCTCGGTGCCATCATGGGGGTTGTGATCGGACTGTGCCGCAAGGCATGCGTGCGTCGCGCATAAGCATCGGCCTCAGCGACCAAGCCGCTGCGCGCGCGTCAATGAAAAAAGCCGCTGTCTCACGACAGCGGCTTTTTTTCGTCGTTGGCGAACGCGATTACTTCGCGGACATCAGCGCCACGGTCGTGTCGAGCATGCGGTTCGAGAAGCCCCACTCGTTGTCATACCACGAGCTGACCTTCACCAGACGACCGGACACCTTGGTCAGCGTGCCGTCGAAGTTCGACGAAGCCGGGTTGTGGTTGAAGTCGACCGACACCAGCGGTGCCGTGTTGTACGTGGCAATGGCCTTGAGCGAGCCTTCCGCCGCGTCCTTCAGGATCGCGTTCACCTCGTCAACCGTCGTATCGCGCTTGGCAATGAACGAGAGGTCGACAATCGACACGTTGATCGTCGGAACGCGGATCGCGTAACCGTCGAGCTTGCCATTGAGCTCCGGCAACACCAGACCGACCGCCGAAGCAGCCCCCGTCTTCGTCGGGATCATGCTCATCGTGGCCGAACGGGCACGACGCAGGTCTTCGTGATAGACGTCGGTCAGCACCTGATCGTTGGTGTAAGCATGGATCGTGGTCATCAGCCCCGTTTCCAGACCGATCTTCTCATGCAGCGGCTTGACCAGCGGTGCCAGACAGTTCGTGGTGCAGGAAGCGTTCGAGATGACCGTATCGGTCGCCTTGAGCACGCCTTCGTTCACGCCGAACACGATGGTGGCGTCGACATCCTTGCCACCCGGGGCCGATATGATGACCTTCTTCGCGCCGCCCTTCAGGTGAGCGCTGGCCTTTTCCTTCGACGTGAAGAAGCCCGTGCACTCGAGCACGACATCCACGCCCAGCTCGCCCCACGGCAGTTCGGCCGGGTTACGGTTGGCCAGCACGCGAATCCTGTCGCCGTTGACGACCATGAAATCGCCGTCGACCGACACCGTGCCCGGGAACTTGCCGTGCGCCGTGTCGTATTGCGTCAGGTGAGCGTTCGTCTGTGCATTGCCGAGATCGTTGATGGCAACGATTTCGATATCGTGCTTCTTGCCACCTTCGTAATGGGCGCGCAGCACATTGCGGCCGATGCGGCCGTAGCCGTTGATAGCGACGCGAATGGTCATGGGGGTTTCTCCGTAAGGTCTAACGAAATCAGCCAAGCACGGACTTGACCGTCGCGACCACGTGGTCGACGGTGAAGCCGAAGTGTTTGAACAGCACGCCGGCCGGAGCCGACTCGCCAAAGGTGTCTATGCCGACCACGCCACCGTCCAGGCCGACATACTTATGCCAGTACGCCGTCACGCCGGCTTCGATGGCCACACGCGGCACCCCGCGCGGCAGCACGCAGTCGCGATACGCTTTGTCCTGACGGTCGAACACGTTGGCCGACGGCATGGACACGACACGCACCGCAATCCCCTCGGCAGCCAACGCGTCGGCGCCCTTGAGGGCCAGCTCGATTTCCGAGCCGGTCGCGATCAGCACGATCTGCGGATTCGGTACGTCGCGCAGCACGTAGCCGCCACGACGGATATCGGCAATCTGCGCATCGTCGCGCGAGACGAACGGCAGATTCTGACGACTGAGCACGAGGCTCGACGGACCGTCGTGACGCTCCACGGCAGCCACCCACGCGGCGGCCGTTTCCGTCGTATCGCACGGACGCCATACGTCCATGTGCGGAATCAGACGCAGGCTCGATACGTGCTCGATGGACTGATGCGTAGGGCCATCCTCGCCCAGACCGATCGAGTCGTGCGTGAACACGAAGATCGAGCGCAGCTTCATCAACGCCGCCATGCGCAGCGCGTTGCGGCTGTAATCGGAGAACGTCAGGAACGTGCCGCCAAACGGGATGTAACCACCATGCAGCGCAACGCCGTTCATGATCGCGCTCATGCCGAATTCGCGCACACCATAATTGATGTGATTGCCGAACTGAACGCCTTCTGCGTTGGCGCGCACGGCCTTGCTCGCCTTCCAGTTCGTCAGGTTCGAACCGGTCAGATCCGCAGAGCCGCCCAGGAATTCCGGCAGCACAGCGGCCAGGCCTTCAATGGCGAGTTGCGACGCCTTGCGCGTGGCGACCGTTTCAGCCTTCTCGTTGGTCTTGGCGATAAGTGCCGCAGCGGCCGACTTGAAGTTGCCCGGCAACTCACCCTTCATGCGACGCTCGAACTCGGCCGCTTCTGCCGGGAACTGGCTGCGATAAGCGGCAAAGCGCTCATTCCAGGCCGCTTCGGCTTGCTGCCCGGCGGCCTTGGCATCCCATGCGGCATAGACGTCGGCCGGCACTTCGAACGGCGCCAGATGCCAGCCCAGCGAAGCGCGCGTCGCCGCGATCTCGTCGGCCCCCAGCGGCGCGCCATGCACGTCGTGACCGCCTTGCTTGTTCGGTGCGCCCTTGCCGATCAGCGTCTTGCAGCAGATCAGCGTAGGACGATCCGATGTCTTGGCTTGAGCGATCGCGGCGTCGACGGCGTCGACATCATGACCGTCGATGCCGCGAATGACGTTCCAGCCGTACGCTTCGAAGCGCTTCGGCGTGTCGTCGGCAAACCAGTACTCGACGTCGCCATCGATCGAGATACCGTTATCGTCGTACAGCGCGATGAGTTTTTTCAGACGCAATGTGCCCGCGAGCGAGCAGGCTTCATGCGAGATGCCCTCCATCAGGCAACCGTCGCCCAGGAACGCATACGTGTAGTGGTCGACGATGTCGTTGCCCGCGCGGTTGAATTCCTTGGCGAGCAGTGCCTCGGCAAGCGCGAAGCCCACGGCATTGGTAATGCCCTGGCCCAGCGGCCCCGTGGTCGTCTCGACGCCTGGGGTGATGCCCACTTCCGGATGCCCCGGCGTCTTGCTGTGCAATTGGCGGAAGTGCTTCAGCTCGTCGATGGGCAGGTCGTACCCCGTCAGATGTAGCAGCGAGTAGATGAGCATCGAGCCGTGACCGTTCGACAGCACGAAGCGGTCGCGATCGAACCAATGCGGGTTGACGGGGTTGTGCTTGAGATGACGGCCCCACAGAGCAACCGCAATATCGGCCATGCCCATCGGCGCGCCAGGGTGACCGGAGTTGGCCTGTTGGACCGCGTCCATGGAAAGGACGCGAATGGCAGAGGCCATCAGCGCAGCGCTAGCAGGAGAGGAGTTCGTCATGGTGACCAGCAGGAAGAGCGGGCGTGCTCCATTGCCGCGAGCTGCCGCGCGAAATTCAAGTGCAGGATAAAGACGAGGATTTTACCAGATACGGCACTTGCCCGGGTTCTCTGCGGCGAACTTCCCCAATACGCGAGAATGTGGAATCATGCACAGAAGTCGCGTGATCGCCACACATTAGAGGAAGTTGCCTTGCCAATGACGGAAAAACAAGATGCCTCCGACGATGAACCGTCCTCCGTTGGACTGACGTACGCAGCGCCGCTTGGGATTTGGGCGGGTTACAGTTTCGCCGCCCACCCCGTATTCACCACGACGTCGGCCTGTCAGCACATCGAGATCGTGGATTTACCGGCCTTCGGCGCGCTCGGACGAGCATACCGGCTTGACGGCCGGTTCATGGCGTCGCTCGCCGACGCGCACATCTGCCACGAATGCATGGTGCACCCGCTATTGCTCGCGCACGGCAACGCCCGACGCGTGCTGGTGCTCGGCGGAGGCGACGGTGGCTCGGCGCGCGAAATATTGCGCCATGCGAGCGTGCGCGAAGTCGTCGTCGCCGAGTGGGACGCTCAGGTACCCGCCACGATCCTGCAGCATATGCCGGCGCTTCCCGACGGCGCCTTCGACGACCCTCGCACCACACTCATCGTCGGCGATGCGCGGGATCTCGTCGACGCGTCACTGGCTCGGGGCGACCGGTTCGATGCCGTGATCTTCGACCTGACAGACGCCGGCGGCGATGCGGCTGCGCTGCACGACGCGCCATTCTTCGCCAAGGTTCGTGCGTTGCTCAGCCCCAATGGCGGTATCGCCCTGCAATTGGGCGCGCCATGGTTCGAAGCCGATCAAGTGAGACGCATACTCGACGCGTTGCGCTCGGTGTTCAAATTCGTCCAGCCGATGACCGCCTATGTGCCGCTTTACGGCACGCTGTGGGCACTTGCGCTAGCCAGCGATTCACTGGATGTGCGCGGCCGCTCCGGCGGCGCCACGCCGGACACGCTGCGGACCCTGCGCCACTATTCGCTAACTCGCCATGCGATGCTGTTCGACATTCCGCCGGAATTGACAAGCGTACTTGGCGATTCAACGAGCCAGACGGGCGCGCGATAACGTGTGAAAACGTGCGATGACGTGCGATGGGTGAAACGAACCCGCGTTCCTTGTATATTGGGGACTCACCATCTCCGTCGGCGGCAACCCGTTCGCTCATTCGTCGTTCAGAACGTGCACGCGTTACGCCGCGCCGGCGGACTTACCGGAGCGCCGCTGTCATGCCCGATCCCCGCCCATCTCATGTGCCGTGGTTGACGCCCTATCTGACTGTACGTGACGCCAGCGCAGCGGCCACGTTCTATGCGCAGGCTTTCGGTTTCACGGTGCATGACATGGTGAACGACGATGGCGCAGTCATGCACGTCGAGATGTTTTATCACGGGCAGTTGATCGTGATGTTCGCCCCCGAGGGCGCCTTCGGCACGACGGCACGCACGCCACGCACCTCCGGTGTGGAAGCGCCACAGAGCTTCTATGTCTACGTAGAGGACGTCGATGCGTTGTATGCACGGGCGACCGGCGCCGGGGCGAAAGGGTTGATGGCACCCATTGACCAGTTCTGGGGCGACCGCTTATGCCAACTGGAAGATCCTGACGGATATCGGTGGGGTTTCGCCTGCCCGATTGCGCCACGCGGTTGAGCCTGCTCCCCGATGGCGTTGGGGTATGCTTCTGTTCCCGGCACCGCGCCCGACAGCCTTCCTCCGACTTCCGTCCGTATGCCTCGCTTTTTTATCGATGCGCCGTTGCACGCCCATGCATTGCTCGACCTTCCCGAGACCGTGGTCCGTCACGTTCAGGTATTGCGCCTGACGACGGGCGACGCCCTCACGCTTTTCGACGGCACTGGCGGCGAGTATCCCGCTGTGCTCACAACGCTGGAAAAGCGGCACGCCACGGCGCAACTCGGGGAATGCAATGTACGCGAGGCGGAGACGCCCTATCGCGTAACGCTCGCGCAGGGCATTGCTGGCGGCGACAAGATGGACTGGCTGATCGAAAAAGCGATCGAACTTGGCGTATCCGACATTCAGCCGCTTGCGACCGAGCGTTCGGTCATCCGCCTCGAAGGCGATCGCGCTGCGAAGCGGGTTGCGCATTGGCAGGCGCTTGCGCAAGCCGCCTGCGAGCAATGTGGACGCAATCGGGTGCCGCGCATTCTGCCGATCCGCCAGATCGGCGTCTGGCTGCGCGACCAGGACGCGATGACAGACTATGGGTGGCGTGTGCTATTGTCGCCCAGAGCAGACAGCGGTTTCGACTCGCTACCGCTGGAAGCCCCGTCTCGGCCGGGCGTTTTGCTCTTCGGCCCCGAAGGCGGGCTGTCGCCTCACGAAGAGGCGCACGCGCAGGAATGCGGTTTTGCGGCGATTCGCCTGGGCGAGCGTATCTTACGGACTGAAACGGCGGGTATTGCGGTACTCGCTGCTTTGGCTGCACGCTGGGGCGGTTGGTAAGCACAGATGATTCGACAATTGGCCTCTCAAGTCTGAAGGAGTAATCCTCATGGGTATCCTCGATTCCATTCTCGGTGGCATGTCCGGCAATCAGGCCGATGGCAATAACGGCGGCGGCAATACCAAGATGTTGCTGTTGATGGGCTTGTTGACGATGATCGCCAGCCGGTCCGGCGGCGCGCAACAGGGCCAGGGCGGTCAGAGCGGTGACATGCTCAGCTCGCTCGGGGGTGCCCTGAGCGGGATGCTGGGCGGTGGCGCGGCTGCCGGGGGGGCCGGTGGCGGCCTCGGTGGTCTGCTGGGTGGCCTGCTGGGCGGCGCGCAAGCTGCGCAGCCGACGCAGGCGGGCGGCCCGGCAACCCCTCCCGGCGATTTGATCGGCGCGCTGGGTGGACTGGGTGGTCTGACGCAGATGCTGGAAAACGGCGGTTTGGGCGACGCCATGCGCTCGTGGGTCGGTACCGGAAGCAACCAGGCGGTGTCGGCAGATCAGGTGAGCCAGGCGCTTGGCCCCAGCGGACACCTGGCGCAACTGGCCGATACGGCGGGCGTGAGCCAGGACGAGGCGGCGCAACAGTTGTCGTCCCTCTTGCCGGAGGTGATCAATCACCTCACGCCTAACGGCGACCTGCCCCAAGGTCAACTCGATTTGGCGAGTCTTGCGCAGCAATTCCTCGGCGGCCGTACGGGTTGAAACACGGCCGACCGGCTAAAAACGAAAAAAGGTCCGCGCTTGCGGACCTTTTTCTTGACGGCGGGGCACCGTGCCTGCCCGCAGCCGCAGTCTGATCGATGGCCTTAGAGAGGACTTCCGAGGCCACTCACCGCCGATTCGGGCCGATGGCCGTCAGGCAAACGAGTAAAACACGCGAAAACTGATGCGACGCTCCGCCCAGAACTCAGCGGCGTCGCGAAACACGTCGAGCAGGGTTTCGCGGCCGTCCTTGTCGAACTTCGTCACCACCGGCAATCCTTCGAGCACGACAACGAAACCGGGCTGCGGGCCGGCATGGTGCACCAGATCGGTGAGGCAGTCGTGCAACGCGTCGTAATTTTTTCCGAAATGCTTGGGAAACAGGAACGACGTGGCGATCGTCTCCAGCACCTCGGCCTTGCTTTGCGCTTGTGAACAATTGGCGTACAGGAAATGCTGTCCGAGTCGCTCGGCCTCTGCGGCCAATTCCGGCACGCGGAATGCGCGGATCGACTGCACGATATTCGGCCTGACGGTCTTGAAAAGACTCATATCTCCCTCTTCCGATAAGGTATGGCGGCGGCCGGCCCGTGCGACAGCATGCAGGCCCAGCACCTGCTTGAACAAGTTGCCCTCGCCCGCACCGAATGGCTCTGCCATAAGATCTTTCCCGCGTTCCTGTGCGAAAACCGGCTCACTCATACTGCTGTCATTCCCTTATGCGTCTAAAGCTGTTGTAGTGATCGTGGGTGTAGTAACACGGATCGACCACACGCTGGTCGCCGCCGCAAACAATGCGCCTGGCACCCCTATTGCGGGCACCGGGAGTCGGCACCGTGTATTCATGGTAATAGCCGCGCCGCATTTTGGGCAGCAGCTTTTCGTAGTTCCCAAACACAATGCCATCTTTGGCGTAGGGGAACGGCCCGCCCCGGGCAATCAGCGACAGCGTACGCTGCGCCTCGCGCGGCAACTCGGCAACGGACACCGTTACCGTTTGATCCGCGAGGTATGGCGCGGTTTCGCGCGCCACCGCGTTGGACCACAGTAAGACACTACCCGCCGCCGTCAGCGCCACGATGCCCCGGTGAAGCCAACGTGCCATGGTCATAGCGAGTCTGTCGCCCGCCGCCGTTTTGCGCTGCGGGCTAGTTCTGGTGGGTGAAGCCGTAAGGTTATCGCTATTGGTCCCGAGAATCAATGTCGGCTTACATTTTGCAACCAAACCATCCAACAAATAATTGAAAACAAAAGACTTTTTATTGAAGTGTGCGCACACACTCAAATATACGATGTGAAAACGCCTCACTGAAACGACAGATCGCCGCCCCGAACGGGTGCGGCGATCTGTCGATAACGTGTGCCGAACAGCGCCGAAACGCCGCGTGCACTCTCCGGGTCAGCGCGCCTGTTGCTGCGCTGCCGCATCGGCCACCACCAGGGCGGCCATGTTGATGATGCGGCGTACCGTGGCCGATTCGGTCAGGATATGCACCGGCGCGGCAGCCCCCAGCAGGATCGGCCCAATCGCAACGTTATTGCCCGCCGCCGTCTTGAGCAGGTTGTAGGCAATATTCGCAGCATCGATGTTCGGCATGACGAGCAGGTTCGCAGCACCGGTGAGTGTCGATTCCGGCATGATGCGCGCGCGAAGCGCCGGATCGAGGGCACAATCGCCGTGCATTTCGCCATCGACCTCCAGATCGGGCGCGCGTTCGTGCAGGATCGCCAGCGTTTCACGCATCTTGCGAGCGCAATTTGCGTCGCTGGTGCCGAAGTTCGAGTGCGACAGCAACGCGACCTTCGGCTGGATGCCGAAGCGGCGGATCTCTTCCGCCGCCATCAGCGTAATCTCTGCGAGTTCCTCGGCGCTCGGGTCCTGATTGATGTGCGTATCGACCAGGAAAATCTGCCGGTTCGGCAAAATCAGCGCGTTCATCGCGCCGTAGACATGGCCACCGGCGCGCTTGCCGATCACGCGATCAATGAAGTGCAGGTGCCGGCCCGGCGTCGATACCGTGCCGCAGATCATGCCGTCGGCCTCGCCCTTGCGCACCAGCATCGCGGCAATCAGCGTCGTGCGGCGACGCATCTCGACGCGCGCATACGACGCCGTCACGCCCATGCGGTTGGTCAGCTGATGATAGGTCTCCCAGTAATCACGATAACGCTCATCATGTTCCGGGTTGACGATGGTGAAATCGACCCCCGGCGTCAAGCGCAGGCCATATTGCTGAATCCGGTGTTCGATCACGGCAGGACGCCCCACCAAGACCGGCGTTGCGACGCGCTCGTCCACAAGCACCTGCACGGCGCGCAGAACGCGCTCCTCTTCGCCCTCGGCGAACGCAATGCGTTTCTTGTCGGCAGACACGCTGCGCGCCACCGAGAACAGCGGCTTCATCAAACCGCCGCTGTGGTACACGAACTGCTGAAGCGACTGCGAGTAGGCATCGACATCCGCGAGCGGACGGGTCGCGACACCGGCGGCCATCGCCGCTTCGGCCACGGCGGTGGCCACCTTGACCAGCAGTCGCGGATCGAACGGCTTGGGAATCAGGTATTCCGGGCCGAACGACAAGTTCTTGATCCCGTAGGCCGACGCCACGATATCGCTCTGCTCCTGACGCGCCAGCTCCGCCAGCGCGTTGACCGCGGCAATTTCCATCGAACGCGTAATCGTGGTGGCCCCCACATCGAGGGCACCACGGAAGATGAACGGGAAGCAAAGGACGTTGTTGACCTGGTTCGGATAATCGGTGCGACCGGTCGCCATCACGCAGTCCGGACGCGCTTCCTTTGCGAGTTCCGGCGTGATTTCCGGATTCGGGTTGGCCAGCGCGAAGATCAGCGGCTTGTCGCCCATCGTCTTGACCATTTCCGGCTTGAGCACGCCCGCGGCCGACAGCCCGAGGAACACGTCGGCGCCGACGATCACTTCGGCCAGTCCGCGCGCATCGGTCTTTTGCGAGAAGCGGATCTTCTCCGGGTCCATCAGTTCGGTGCGGCCCTCGTACACGACACCCGCCAGGTCCGTTACCCAGACGTTCTCGATGGGCAGCCCCATGTCGACGAGCAGGTCCAGGCAGGCCAGTGCGGCCGCGCCAGCGCCGGAGGTGACCAGTTTCACCGACTTCAGATCCTTGCCGACGACCTTCAGGCCGTTGATGAGTGCGGCGACCACCACGATGGCTGTACCGTGCTGATCGTCATGGAAGACCGGAATCTTCATGCGCTCGCGCAACTTGCGCTCCACGATGAAGCACTCGGGCGCTTTGATGTCTTCCAGATTGATGGCGCCGAAGGTCGGCTCCAGTGCCGCGATGATATCGACCAGCTTCTCGGGGTCCTTCTGGTCGATTTCGATATCGAATACGTCGATATTGGCGAACTTCTTGAAAAGCACGCCCTTGCCTTCCATGACCGGCTTGGCGGCCAGCGGGCCGATATCGCCCAAACCGAGCACGGCCGTACCGTTCGAGATCACGCCGACCAAGTTGCCCCGTGCGGTGTAGCGGGACGCATTGAGCGGATCGACGACGATCTCCTCACACGCAGCCGCAACGCCCGGCGAGTAGGCCAGCGCCAAATCGCGCTGGTTGAGCAACTGCTTGGTCGGTGCGATGGCAATTTTGCCGGGGGTGGGGAATTCGTGATATTCGAGCGCAGCTTCGCGCAGTTTTGGATCGATCGGCGTGGGCATGGGGAAAGGCTCGTGACGAACAGAATGGGTCGACGTTTCAGTGCGAATTGTAGCCCCATTTATTCACGTCATTTATGCAAAAAACGGATAAGGGCAGTACCTGCGCGGCACCGCTTCGCCGTCGATAGTGGCGAAAATTCCGCGCGAATACAACGCTGCAATGCACCATTCCATCTTTTTCAGACCAGGGATGAAACGCGACTCGGGTGTTATCCGAAACGTTCATGAGAAGCGGACTGAAATCACACCATCGCCGCTTTCCCTGCTTGGGGAAGCGGGGGGTAGCCACTTAGAATAGAAGCTCGCCCTGCGCATCACCGCATCGCCTCTCTTTACCCGCCTGTCGCTGCGTGTCCTCGTTGCATCGCCGTCGTTTCACAGCGCGATGTACCCGGGGCCGAGGCGGGCCATCGCGCCATCGCGCCGTTGCACATGACCACGACATCCACCTCCGCCTCGCCGCTGTCAGAGTTCTCGCTGATCGACCGCTTCTTCGCCGGGGCTACGCGCCAGGGGGCGCACGTAACGCTCGGCATCGGGGACGACTGCGCCCTGCTGCGCCCGCCGGCCGGCGAGCAGCTTGCGATTTCGACCGACATGCTCGTGGAAGGCCGCCACTTCTTTGCCGACGCCGATCCGCGCGCACTGGGTCACAAGACACTCGCCGTCAATCTGTCGGACCTGGCAGCGATGGGCGCACGGCCGATGGGATTCACGTTGGCAATCGCCTTGCCCGACAGCGATCCCGCCTGGCTCGCCCCGTTCGCCGAAGGCCTCGCCGCGCTGGCCGACCGCTATGCATGCCCACTCGTCGGGGGGGATACCACGCGCGGCCCACGCAATCTTTGCGTGACGGTCTTCGGCAGCGTACCGAACGACCAAGCCTTGCGCCGCGACGCCGCACGGCCCGGCGACGACATCTGGGTCTCAGGCACCCTCGGAGACGCCCGGCTGGCGCTCGGCGCGATGCGCGGCGAATGGTCGTTGCAGGACGCCGACCTCGCGCTCGCACGCCGCGCCATGGACTGGCCCGAGCCGCAGGTGGCGCTCGGCCTTGCGCTGCGCGGCGTTGCCCATGCCGCCCTGGACATCTCGGACGGACTGCTCGGCGATCTCACGCATATTCTGAAACGTTCGGGCATGCGGGCCCAAGTCAATGTCGACGACGTGCCACGCTCCTCCCTGCTGGCCGCACAATCGACCGAGATTGCACGACTTTGCACCCTGGCGGGCGGCGACGACTACCAACTGTGCTTCAGTGCAGACACTGCCCAACGACGCCGAATCGCGGCCATCGGGGACGAACTCAGCATACGCTTGACGCGTATCGGTACAATAGCGCTTCCCGACGCGCGCCAAGCGATCCTGCAGCTTCATGACCAGACTGGCGCGAGCGTCGCTGCCGACTTCAAAAGTTTCGACCATTTTCAATGAGCACTGATCAAACGGCCGCCGTCAACTCGGGCAGCGGCCCGCGCCGGCCGAACTCGCGCTTCCTGCTGTCGCACCCCGCGCATATTCTTTCGCTGGGCTTCGGCACCGGGCTCTCATCGTTCGCGCCCGGCACCGTGGGGACGCTTTTCGGTTGGGCGTCGTATCTGGTGCTCAATATGTACCTGACGGTCACCGGCTGGGGCGTGATGATCGCCGCCTCTGTGGTGGGCGGCATCTGGATCTGCGACTATACGGCGCGCAAGCTCGGCATCCAGGATCCGAGTGCCGTCGTCTGGGACGAAATCGTCGCGTTCTGGATCGTGTTGTTGCTCATTACCCCGGCAAGTTTCGTCGGGCAACTGGTGGCGTTCGTCCTGTTCCGCTTCTTCGATGCCGTCAAACCGCCACCAATCCGTTATTTCGACCGCACGGTGAAAGGCGGGTTCGGCATCATGCTGGACGATCTCGTCGCGGCGTTCTGCACGCTGCTCGTGATCGCGCTGTGGCGCTCGATCTGATCGGCCGCGCTCGCTGCTGCCACGCGATCCGCAGACAGCGTCGTGACGAGGACCTGCGGGTGTCTTGGTATCCGTTAAGTGATCGTTGCATAGACTTCTAGAAGGCGTCGTCCCGTGGTTTCCGAACAAAATCTTCTGGCCCAACTGTCGGTGAAAGTCGGCAATCGTCTGCGCGACGAGCGTCTCATGCTCACGACAGCCGAGTCGTGCACCGGCGGCCTCGTGGCCGCTGCGATCACCGATATTTCCGGCAGCAGCAACTGGTTCGAGCGCGGCTTCGTCACGTACTCGAATCAAGCCAAGTCCGAGATGATCGGCGTTCCGCCGGAGCTGATCGACAAGCATGGCGCGGTGAGTGAACCGGTGGCGCGCGCCATGGCCGAAGGCGCGCTTCTCAACAGTCGTGCGCAGATTGCCTTGTCGATCACCGGGGTGGCCGGCCCCGGCGGGGGCACCGCCGACAAGCCAGTGGGCATGGTGTGCTTCGGATGGAGCAATCGCCTCACGACCATCGTCGAGACGAAGCACTTCAAAGGCGATCGCACACAGGTGCGCAGTCAGGCCGCACAACATGCGCTACGCGGCGTCATCGAGTTGCTCGACAAGGCCGAGGCGTGAGCCTTAGCGCGTTCAACATCGCTCGACGATAGAACGAGGCCGACGCAGCGGACCCTCGGACACCGCCGTCGCCCCCATGAAAACAGCGCCTGCGCGTCATCCGCAAGGCGCTGTTTGCTTATCTGCCGACAACGACGGCGAGCGTGGGTGTCGTGCACCGATCGGACTGCCCCAACGTCGCGATGTCACGATGTCGCGATGTCACGGCATCGCCGCTGATCCGCGCATCGTGGCACACGCGGCACACGCGGCACAAAGACCGATCAGCGATACGCGTTGATGCTATCGCGCGTTGCCTGCGCAGCCCTCGCCGCAGCCGCAGCGAATTGCTCGTCGCGCGCGGCATAAATGATGGCGCGCGACGAGTTGATCATCATGCCGGTGCCATTCGCGGTGCGACCGGCTTTGACCGTCGCTTCGACATCGCCGCCCTGAGCGCCCACGCCCGGAATCAGCAGCGGCATATCGCCAACGATGCTGCGCACGGTGGCGATTTCTGCGGGGAACGTCGCGCCGACCACTAGACCGATCTGTCCGCTCGTGTTCCACGGCCCCGACGCCAGACGCGCCACCGTCTGATAAAGCGGCTTGCCATCGACATCGAGGAACTGCAGATCGCTGCCGCCCGGATTCGAGGTACGGCACAGCACGATGACGCCCTTGTCGGCGTGCGCCAGATACGGCTCCAGCGAATCGAAGCCCATATACGGATTCACCGTCACGGCGTCGGCGCGATAGCGCTCGAACGCCTCGCGCGCGTATTGTTCGGCGGTGCTGCCAATGTCGCCGCGCTTGGCATCGAGAATCACGGGCAGCCCCGGATGATCGGCGTGGATGTGTGCGATCAGGCGCTCGAGCTGCGCTTCGGCGCGATGCGCAGCGAAGTAGGCGATCTGCGGCTTGAACGCACACGCGTAGGGGGCGGTGGCATCCACGATCTCGCGGCAAAACTCGAAAATCGCGTCGGGCTGGCCTTGCAAATGCGCAGGGATGCGCGACGGCTCGGGATCCAGGCCCACGCAAAGCAGCGAATTGTTGCGTGTCCAGGCAGCGTTGAGAACTTCGGTGAATGTCATGACGGGGTTCCGGCGAGGTTCTGGCGGCGATAGGCCGGCGCAGGGTGATTCGATCTCGATTCCATCGAGCAAGGCCGCCATTTTACCTGCTCCGCGCCCACGCCCTGCACCGGCCCCACAATGGCGCCACGATGTCGGGCGTTGCGCAATACGCCTGCATGGCGCCGCCCCCTCAGTCGAGCCAACCGCGATGACGGAAATACAGGAACGGCGCGATCGCCGAGAGCACCATCAGACCGATGGCGAACGGATAACCGACCTCCCAACTCAACTCCGGCATCATGCGGAAGTTCATGCCGTAAATGCTGGCGATCAGCGTCGGCGGGAGAAATGCGACGGCCGCCACCGAGAAGATCTTGATGATCTTGTTCTGATTGATGTTGATGAAACCGATCGTGGCGTCCATCAGGAAGTTGATCTTGTCGAACAGATACGCCGTATGGTTATCGAGCGACTCGATATCACGCAGGATCTGCTTGCCCTCCTGGTACTGCTCGTCCTTGAGCATACGAGCGCGCATGAGGAACGACACCGCTCGGCGCGTATCCATCACATTGCGACGAATGCGGCCGTTCAAGTCTTCCTCGGCAGCGATGCTCTCAAGCGCCTTCGCGGCGTCTGCATCGGTGAGATTCTTGCCCAGCACCCGCTTGCTCACCGCCTCGAGCGCCGCGTACACCCCTTCGAGCGAATCGGCCGAATATTCGGCGTCGGTCGAATAGAGGTCGAGCAGCACGTCCATCGCATCGCGGACCGAGCCCGGCCGAATGCGCGCACGCATGCGCACCAGCCGGAACACCGGCAGGTCTTCGTCGTGGATCGAAATCAACAGGTCTTTGAGTGCCACGAACGCCACCGGCACGTTGCGCGATTGCTCTTCGTCGTCGAGCAGGAAATCCGTGCGGATATGCAGCACGCCACCGTCGTCTTCGTAATAGCGGGCCGACGCTTCGATATCGGTCACCTCGTCGCGTGACGGCAACTTGACGTTGTAGGCCTCTTCGACCCAGCGGCGCTCCTCTTCCGATTCGCTATGCAAATCGACCCAGACCGGGGAGACGCTGGCCAGGTCGCTGGGGTGGTCACAAGTCACCTGTTGCAGGCGGCCATGATGGATGACGAAGGCATTGATCAAGCGAAGTTCTCCCTGCTACGCGGCGACGCCAAGTGTAGCAGTCACGCGACCGTCACGCCAAGGGCGGCAGCCTGTGCGCCGCAGCGCGGGTGCCATCGTCTGTCGTCCGGCAACGGAATCGTTCGTAAGCATGCGCCTAAATTGCGGGATTCGAGTCGCACGATAGCAAACGACGGCGCGCACACCGAACCAATCCGCGCACTTTGCGTCAACCTTGATATTGGCGCGTTCGTGCGCCCGTCCATAGGGAGAATTTCAAATGACTGACGTCACGCCCCCGCTCGCGTCCTTCGATGCGGTGATGGGGTTTCTTGCAGCCAACGCGGTGCGTTATGGGCTGTCGTTCGTGCAGGCCGTGCTGATCCTGTTGATCGGCTTCTGGATCGCCAAGCGACTGGCGCGCTTCGTCCACCGCACACTGGGCCGCTCACCCCACTTCGACGCCACGCTCAAGCCGCTCATCGAGTCGGTCGTATTGTGGTCGGTGCGCGTCATCACCATTGTCGCGGTGCTTGCGCAATTCGGCGTGCAGACGGCGAGCATCATTGCGGTGCTGGGTGCGGCGGGACTGGCCATCGGTCTTGCACTGCAGGGCACATTGCAGAACATCGCCGCGGGAACAATGCTGCTCGTGCTGCGCCCGTTCCGCAATGGCGATTACATCACCGCAGGGACATCGGTCGCGGGCACGGTCGAAGAGATTGGTCTGTTCACGACCACGCTCACGAATGCAGATGGCATTTACGTCTGTGTGCCGAACAATCAGATCTGGGGTCAGCCGATCACGAATTTCAGCCGCAACGCCACGCGTCGCATGGAGGTCACCGTGGGCATTGCACTCGACGACGATCTCGACGCCGCCATGACCGCACTGCGTGAGCACGTGGCCGACGATGATCGGGTGCTCGACAGGCCGGCACCGGAAATCATGGTCAAGCAAGTCAGCGACAGCGCCGTGATCGTCAATGTGCGTGTCTGGTCGTTGCTGGGCAACTACTGGGGGCTGTACTGGGATCTCCAGCGTGGCGTGAAGGAAACCGTCGAGGGTGTGGGGTGCTCGCTCCCGTTCCCGACGCGCACCGTCATGCACATCCCTGCGCAGCCGATCCCGGACGCCGCACAATCGCGGCACTAGCGTTGCACTAGCGCGGCACCGATCAACCGCGCGAGCGCGTGCCGCGTTGGAGTGCGTCCGACGCCGTGTCGAACAACGCGGCGGGGCATACGCACACATCGGGCGAAGCAATGGGCACCGGCACCGTACCGCCGGCGTTCGCCGCGAAGGGGCGTGTTTGGGGCGTGTTTGGGGCGTTGGGGGCGTTTGGGGCGTTTGGGGCGTTTGGGGCGTTTGGGGCGTTGGGGGCGTTGGGGGCGTTGGGGGCGTTGGGGGCAGGTGGGGCGATAGCGGCGCGGCGCGCAAGGCCTACTGCGGCAACTCCGCCGCACCCATGCGACGCGCAATCACGCCGGCGCGTTGCGCGAGATACGGCGAATTGCGGTGAGTATCGTAATAGCGCGGACGTGGCAGCATCACCGCCAACCGTGCCGCTTGCCACGGCGAGAGCTTGGCCGCCGGAATGCCATAGTAGTAGCGCGCCGCCGCTTCGGCACCGAAAACGCCTTCGCCCCACTCCACCGAATTGAGATAGATCTCGAAGATTCGCTGCTTGTTCATCCAGAACTCGAGCATCCATGTGATGCTCAGCTCTTCGGCCTTACGCAGGTAGCTCTTCTCGCTCGACAGGAACAGGTTCTTGGCCAGTTGCTGGGAGATGGTCGAGCCGCCGGCGACGATGTGCCCCTTCTTCTGATTCTTCTCCCATGCGCCGAGCATTGCGTCGATCTCGAAGCCGTCGTGATTGACGAAGTTCGCGTCCTCGCTCGCGATGATCGCGCGCTTCAGATTGCGTGAAATCCGATCGTACGGCACCCATTCGTGCCTGAGCGTTGCCTGCGGATTCGTCTCGCGCAGTCGCGCCTCAGCCGCCCGCATGAACGACGTCGACTGGGGATCGAAGCGCACCCACCAGCCGATCTGCAGGAAGTAGTAAAGCTGCGTGGCCAGCACGCCCGCGACCAGGAGCGTGACGATGTAGGACGTCCATTGCCACGGGCCCCAACGGCGCTTGCGGGTCGTGTGCGAGGTGCGCGAGGTGCGCGAGGTGCGTCGCTGCGCGGCCATCGGAAGAATCAGCCTTTCGCGGCGAGCCGGGCGCGCAAGGCTGCGCGCACGACATCGGTCGACGGCCGCACGCCACGCCACACTGCGAACGCTTCGGCGGCCTGCTCGACTAGCATGCCCAGCCCGTCCGCCGCGCGCGCCGCACCCGCCGACAAGGCGTGCGTCATGAACACGGTCGGTTGCGCGCCGTACATCATGTCGTAGGCAAGCGATCCGGTCGCGTAGACGCCGGCGGGCAATGGCGGCACGTCTCCCTGAAGACTGCCTGCGGTGGCATTGATCACGACATCGAACGCCTTCGGAATCGCTTGCCAGCCGCCGCCAGCGAGTGCCACGCCATGGCGCTCGGCGTCCCGCGCGAACCGGGCGACGAGCTCGTCTGCGCGTCCCGCTGTGCGATTGGCGACGAAGAGCGCCGCCGGCCCCGCTTCGATCATGGGCAACATTGCCCCGCGCGACGCGCCGCCCGCGCCGAGCAGCAGCACCCGACGCCCTTTCAACGACACACCAAGCGATCCCTCGATGTCGCGCACGAGTCCCACACCATCGGTGTTATCGCCCGTGACGCCTTGCGCGTCGAACACCAGCGTGTTGACCGCGCCCGCAGCCTGCGCACGCTCGGTCAGACGATCCGCCAGCGCGTGGGCCTCGAGCTTGAACGGCACGGTGACGTTGGCGCCTCGGGCGCCCTGCTCGATAAAAGTGCGCACGGTGTCGGCAAACGCATCGAGCGGCGCGAGCAAACGCTCATAGGTGAGATGCTGCCCGGTTTCGCGGGCGAATTCGGCGTGAATGAACGGTGACTGGCTGTGTTCGACAGGATGACCGATCACGGCATAGCGATCGGCCGGCACGTCCCCGGATGGCATTTGGTTTGGCATCGTCGTCAAAGACTCGTCGCCTGGCGATTGCGCCGGCGTTGTTATTACGGGCATCGAATGCGGGGCTCGGCAGCGTCTCGGCCAACATCGATCCCCCGAAGATCGACCGTGCGGCACCATCGAACCCGCGAACACCGTGAATCCCGTTCATGTCACCGCATGGTACACGCGGCAATGGTACGGGCACCGCACGAACTGCGACCGTCGGCAGTCCCCCAATTCCTGGCGGACTGTCCTGTTTGGAAAACCCTCGCGATGTTGCAAACACCTGGACAGCCAACCGTCTCCGCACCCCACTGCATCGCAATGCAATGTCTTAGTGCGCCGTAGCGCCTGGCGGCGCAGCGAGGGTTTCGGTTTGCACTCCCTGACGCGAGAAGGTCATTCGCGTCACGATTTCGAGAATGTCGTAGCGCCGCTTCATTTCGGGGGAAAAGTCGCCAAATGGCGCACTGGCCTGCACGATCGCCACCGCTCGGCGGTCCAGATCGCGATTGCCGGAGCTTCGCGTGACTTCCACGCCCGCAACGTTCCAGCCGTCCTTGTGGTAGCCGAGCCCGCCACGCTGATTGACGTTGAGCGTGACGATCAACTCGCCATACAGACGCTCGCTGCCGATCTGCGGGAAGTGCTCCGTGCCGTAGCGCTCGACACGATGGCGCAGCGTATCGAAATAGCGTGCATACGCAACTTCGCGCGTATTGGCCGTGACCTGGCCGCGTTTCGGCCGCGTCTGATAGGCACGCAACTGCCGGTCGATTTCCGCTTGCAGACGGGCAATCTGCGGGTCGACGTTCTGGTCGTCGATCCCGCGCCCGAGTTGTCGCGCGTCGGCACGACTGCGCTGCGACGCCGGCGCGGCGGCATACTGGCTGCGCAGTTGCGAGAGCAGCTTCTCCTGCATCGTTTCCAGGTCGCTCACATGGCGCTGAATCTGAGCGACGGGGGCACCGTCGCGATCGACCGCGCGTGACGGGAGCGGCGACGTCGCGCGCTCGCCGTCGTGCTCGCCACCGCCCACGAGGTTGGCCTGCGCGAGCGCGGTCGCCTTCTCGGGAGCGGTGGCCGACTTCGCATTGACGAGGACCACGTCAAGCGGCGTGTCGGCGGTGTGCAACCGGAAACTGTCGGGCGCGACGAAATGCACCGCAAGCGCCAGCAGATGAACCAAGGCCGAAAATGCAAGACCCGTCGCAAGCGGATGCTCGCGCATGAACGACCATCCGCGACGACGTGCCTCGCCCAGATGACCGGAAGCGAACGCAGGTTTCAGCACGCCGGACTGACGGAAACGTCGCGAGCACCCGCCGCCGTCAGCGCGGCTGCCAGCGGCAATGGACCGTCCGCCGTGTCTTCGGATGGCAAGCCGGCCGTGGTCGCGTCGGCTGTCGCCAAAGCGGCCGCGTCGCCAGCAAGACGTTCAGTGCTTTCGTTACTTTCAGCACTCTCACCACCTTCAGCACTCTCAGCACTCTCAGCACTCTCAGCGCCCTCGGCACCTTCAGCCCCCTCGCCGCCCGCAGTGCCCGTGCCACCGTCACCTGCGCCGCCGTCACCTTCGTCATCGTCGTCGGCCGCGACGGTCTGGCTGGCGTCGAGCACCTGCGAGACGCGCACCGAAATGCTGAGCGTGACGACGTCGAGCGACAACACGTCGAGCATGATCTGCGTACCGCGCGCATGGGGCCCGAGGCCCAGCACGATCAGCGTGAGCGGAATATCGTTCAAACGCACGGTATCGCCCTTGAGCACGCTCGCCTGCACCTGCGACTTGTTCTCCTGAATCAGCCAGCGCAGACACCAGTAGCGCTCCATCCGGCTCTGGTGCTCGGCGTAGGCCGCATAAGCGGCTTCGAAACTCGACACGGTGACATACAGATCGGCGTCCTTCGGCTTGAAGGGTGCGGCCAGCTTGGCGGTCACACCATGACGCACGCAGGCAATCAATTGCCACTGATTCACCAGATCGACGTAGCGCCGCAGCGGCGACGTGCTCCACGCGTACTGCTCGACGCCGAGACCTTCGTGCGGCGCGGGCGAAGTCTGCATGCGCGTGCGGTTCACGCCGTACGCACGCTGTGCCCGATAGATGCCTGGCACGCCGCATTCGGCGAGCAAGCGTCCCCAGCGGCTGTTTGCGAGAATCGCCATCTCGGCGACGATCAGGTCCAGCGGTGCGCCCCGCTGGCGTTGCTTGATCGTGACCTGCTCGCCGTCGACGTAAAAATTGAAGTCGGTCTTGTTCTGCACTTCCGGGCGCAGGCCGTAACCGACGCGCGCGGCCTGACGCTTGTCGTAAAGCGACTGAGCGAACGGCCACAGCAGACGCAGCTCTTCCTTGTGCGGATAGTCGCCACTGCCGTCGGCCAGCGTCTCGGCCGTGATGATCGCGTCGAGTTCGTTATGACGCAGGTTCGCGGAGATCGGCACCCGTTCCGCATGCGTCTCCGTCGCGACGATCTCGTAGGTATCGGCCTTCACCACGACATACAGCGACAGCGCCGGACGCGCGCCCCCTTCGGCGAGCGTATAGGCTTCGACCACGGCGTCGGGCAGCATCGTGATCTTCTCGCCCGGTGCGTACACCGTGGACAGACGCACACGCGCTATCTGGTCGATGGGGTCGCCGCGCGTGATACCCAGCGCCGGCGCTGCAATGTGGATACCCACGCGCAGCAGGCCGTCGGGCAACACCTGCACCGAGAGGGCGTCGTCGATTTCCGTCGTCGTCGAGTCGTCGATGGAGAACGCCTGCACGTCGGCGAGCGGCAAATCGTCGCCGGGCAACGGCGTCGGTCCCAGGTCGGGGAAACCGGTGCCGCGCGGGAAATATTCATAGAGGAACGCCGCCTCGTGATACGCACGCGGCGACGCGATGCCGCCGCACGCCAGCATCACCTCGGCGTGCGTCTTGCCCAGCGCGATGGCGGCGGCGTCGAGCGCCTTCCACTCGATGCTGTTCTTGTCGGGACGGAACAGCAACAGCAGTTCCTTGCCCTTGAGCGCATCGGGCAGTGTGCCCGCGATCAGTTGATCGGCATAAACCGCTTGCAATTCCGCCTGCTGCTGCTTGCGGGCAAGCCCCGCGAGCGCGGCTTGCAGTTGTTCCTGCGGCGCACGTTGATACTGGCCGCGGCCCTTGCGGCGGAAATAGACCGGCGAAGCCTGCAGGGCGAGCGCCAGTCCGGCTTGTTGCGCAACGCTCGCGCCCTCACCGAAGTACTCGGCCGCAAGCGTCGGAAATGGAAACTCCTCGACAGGCGCGCATTCCCACAGGAAGCTCATGTCGATGTCCTGTGCGGCGGCCTGAGCCTGCGCGATCAGGTCGGCGGGAGAAGGCGACTCGAAACGCAGCAGCACGTCGCGTCCCTTGATCTTGCTGCGGCGTCCGCCGGGCAGCTCCACCTGATACGACTCACCCTGCTGCAACAACACCGTGCCAGCCTTGAAGCCGCCGGATTCCTCAAAAAAAATGTTCATGAAACAGCCATCGATCGCAATAGGCGACATTGTAGCCCGCCAATGTGCGGCGGTTTAGGGCAGAACGGGTAACCGCGTCATTCGCCCGCGAACGGGCCTGCGGTGCCGGGCGAAGGCGGAGCGTCGATGCCGGCGAAGCGCAGCACGTCGTCCATGTAATCGACAAAATCGGAAATCCCGTGGTCACTGCCCTCGATCAGCGTGAGTTTCGCCCCCGCGAACTTTGCCACCATGTCACGGTAATCGAGCGTCTGGTCGCCGGTCGCGGCCACGAGGTAGTAGCGTTCGGGGCGAGTGATCTGCGCCACGTCGAGCATGCGCAGTTCATCGAGATGACGCGGCTCGACCACGATGGTGCCGCCGCCGTGCCACATCGGCTGCTCGCCCAGCCATTTGCCGAGATCGTCGTACGGCCGAGTGGCCGGGTTGAGCAACACCGCGCGGCATCCGAGTTTCTCGGCCAGATACGTCGCATAGTAGCCGCCCAGCGAACTGCCCACGATGGTCAGCTCGTCGGCCCGCACGCCGGTCAGCAGACGCTGCGCGTCGACAACGGCGGCAAGCGGCGACGGCGGCAATTGCGGGCAGGCCCACGCGTGCCCCAGCCCAAGCCGATGCATGCGGGCGGCCATCAGTTGCGCCTTGAAGGAACGCGGCGACGACCGAAAGCCGTGTAAATAAAGAATCATGTGAGCCCCTGAGTAAACCGAGTCAGTGTGCGCAAACGGCAAAGGCGCGCATCTCAGGCGCGCGCCGCCAGTGCATCGAGCAATTTCTGGTGAATTCCGCCGAAGCCGCCGTTACTCATCACCACGATCTGGTCGCCCGGCTGTACGGCCGCGCTCACCGCGCGAACCAGTCCGTCGATATCGCTGAACGTCTGCGCACGCGCGCCAAGGGGTGCCAGCGCCTCGCTAAGATTCCAGCCAAGCGCGTCCTTGCCCGACGGCGCGCCGTACCCGAACACCAGGTCGGCATCCGCGAGACTGGCCGGCAGTTGCGCCTTCATCACACCGAGCTTCATCGTGTTCGAACGCGGCTCGAGCACCGCCAGAATGCGCTCGCTGCCTACGCGGCGGCGCAGTCCGGAAAGCGTCGTCTGAATGGCGGTCGGATGGTGCGCAAAATCGTCATAGACGGTCACGCCGGCCGCCACGCCCCGCACTTCCATACGGCGTTTCACATTCTGGAACTTGCCCAGCGAAGCCGCCCCCTGCTCTGGCGGCACACCGACGTGTCGTGCGGCGGCCAGGGCTGCCAGCGCGTTCATCCGGTTGTGCTCGCCCTGGAGCGGCCACTTCACCTCCCCGGCGGGCGTCGCCCCGTGATGGACCCAGAACGCTTCCTGTCCCGGCGCGAGCACATCGTTCGCCTGAGCGACATGCCACCCCTCGGCCACGCCAAAACGCTCGACCTCGCTCCAGCAGCCACGCGCCAGCACGCGCTCGAGCGCGGCTTCGCGACCGTTGACGATCAGTCGGCCCTGCCCCGGCACCGTGCGCACCAGATGATGGAATTGCGTCTCGATCGCCGCCAGATCCGGGAAGATGTCAGCATGATCGAACTCGAGGTTGTTCAAGATCGCCGTACGCGGACGGTAATGGACAAACTTCGAACGCTTGTCGAAGAAAGCGGTGTCGTATTCGTCGGCCTCGATCACGAAGAAATCGCTCTCGGTCAATCGCGCCGAAATGCCGAAGTTCATTGGCACACCGCCGACGAGGAAGCCCGGGTTGTACCCCGCATCGTCGAGAATCCAGGCAAGCATCGACGTGGTCGTCGTCTTACCGTGCGTGCCCGCTACGGCCAGCACCCACTTCTGCGACAGGACATGCTCGCCAAGCCATTGCGGACCGGACGTGTAGGGCAGATTGCGGTTCAGGATCTCTTCCATTAGCGCATTGCCGCGCGAGACAACGTTGCCGATCACGAACAGGTCGGGCTTGAGCGAGACCTGGTCGGCATCGAAACCCTCGATCAGCCGGATACCCTGCGCCTCGAGCTGGGTACTCATCGGCGGATAGACGTTGGCGTCGCAACCCGTGACGGTATGACCGGCCTGGCGCGCGAGGACCGCCAGACCGCCCATGAACGTGCCGCAGATGCCAAGAATATGAATGTGCATGGATGGGGAGCGTGGTGAGGACGGGCCGAACCCGTGCGGGAAATGGGGATGCTAAAGGGCTGCCAAAGGGGATGCCAAAACGCCAAGGGCTCCATTGTACCTGCGGCGTGCGCCGCAATGCCTTTCGGGTATCATCGTTCGCATGACACGCAAATCCTGGACCGACGCCCAACGCCTGCGCGAGGAAATCGCTCTGGTAGCCGCCCGCCTCATTGCCGAGGAGGGCGCCGACTACGCCAGCGCGAAGCGCAAGGCGGCGAAGCAGGTCACCGGGGAATCGCGAATTGCCGGAGAATTGCTGCCGGATAACGACCAGATCGAAGCAGAAGTTCGCGAATACGTCCAAACGTTCCTCTCCGAGACGCAGCCGGCCGAGTTGGCCCATCTGCGTCAGGTGGCGCTCACCGTCATGACGATGTTGGCACGCTATCGGCCGTACATCACCGGCGCCGTCTACAACGGCACGGCAACATCGCTATCCGACATCTATTTGCAGGCATTTTGCGACAACCCGAAGGAAGTCGCCATCGATCTGCTCAACCGGGGCATCGACTACGAAGTCTCGGAGAGTCGCCATTTCAATGGCCGCGGCATGGTCGAGACACTGAGTTTTCTGTGGCGTGAACGCCCTCAACGCGGTGAACCGGCGGGCATCCACCTGTCCCTGTATTCGCTTGACGACATGCGCGGCGCGCTCAAGGCCACCGACGGGAATGGCCGTCCCGTTCGCACCGATGCGAACGGTCTGCGTGCGTTGACCGCCGAAGCGACGGAGCACGAGACCAGTCCCTGAATGGCCGTCGGGCCGCTGCAGCATCACCGTCGAATCGCCACGCAATATTCACAATTTCCCACCGATTTTCATCTACCGTCTATTCCCGGCACTATCGTCTCTCATCCATCATGGCAAAACGCATTGTTATTCTGGTGATTCTGGCGCTCGCGGGACTGGCCGCCGGCTTCTGGTTCGGCCACCGCAACGCACAACCCACCGATGCACAGGATGCCGCCGTCGCCCAACTGCTCGCGACACGGCTCCCCGACCTGAGCGGTCACGAGCAAGCCGTCTCACAATGGCGCGGTAAAACATTGGTCGTCAACTTCTGGGCCCCGTGGTGCGGGCCTTGCGTGGAAGAAATGCCCGACCTTCAGTCACTTTCCAACGAATTCGGCGGAAAAAATGTCCAATTCGTGGGAATTGGCATCGATTCGGCACAAAATATGATTGCGTTCGAGCAAAAGGTGAAAGTCACTTATCCGCTGCTCGTGGCCGGCTTCGCCGGGACCGATCTGGCCCGCGCACTCGGCAACAAGGCCGGTGCACTCCCCTTTACCGTGGTGGTCGATCCCCAAGGTCACCTGCACTACCAGAAGCTTGGCCGCATCACATCGGATGAAGTCCGCGCGGCACTCAAACCCCTCATCTGACCCCACTGCTGGGAATCGGAATCGTGGGAAGCCCCGTCAGACGTGAGTGACAGGGCGCTATTTTCACCCCACTGGACAAAATCCACCAACTGGCGTTTAATTGCGCCCAATTTCGTGAAATTTGATTCGCCAATGCCTCATCGCATTCTCGTGCTCCACGGCCCCAACCTGAACCTGCTCGGTACTCGCGAGCCGGAGGTATACGGTCGCACGACGCTGGCTGACATCGATGCAGCCCTTGTGGCGCAAGCCACGACAGCGGGTGCCGAGGTGGCGACTTTCCAGAGTAATCACGAAGGCGCATTGGTTGACCGGATTCAGGCGGCGCGCGATGAGTCGATCGACTTCATCGTCATCAACCCTGCGGCCTACACCCACACCAGCGTGGCGATGCGCGACGCGCTGGCCGGTGTGGGCATTCCGTTCGTCGAGGTCCACCTCTCGAACGTCCATGCGCGTGAGGCCTTCCGGCATCACTCGTACTTTTCCGACATTGCGCAAGGCGTGATCTGCGGCCTGGGCTGGCGCGGCTACACTTACGCACTCGATTTTGCCCTGCGGCGACTCGCCGGCGGGTAGTCCTCTCATCCCCTATTTCCCTTCGCGGGGCGTTGCCCCCGCGTCGATTCCGAATTAAGGAGCTTCCTTCATGGATTTGCGCAAACTCAAGACGTTGATCGACCTCGTGGCCGAATCGGGTATTTCCGAGCTCGAAGTCACCGAAGGCGAAGGCAAGGTCCGCATCGTCAAGGCGCCCCCCCAATTGATCGCTGCCCCGATGCAGATGGCCATGCCGGCGGTCGCCCCGCAGGCCGCCGCGCAAGCTCCCGCTGCCTTGGCCCCCGCACCGGCGGCGGTTGCACCGGCCGTGCCGCAAGGTCATATCGTCACGTCGCCGATGGTCGGCACCTTCTACCGCGCCCCGTCGCCGGGCGCCGATCCGTTCGCCCAGGTCGGCGACTCGGTCAAGGAAGGTCAGACGCTGTGCATCATCGAAGCGATGAAGCTGCTCAACGAGATCGAGTCGGACAAGGCCGGCGTCATCAAGGAAATCCTCGTCGAGAACGGCCAGGCCGTGGAATACGGTCAACCGCTGTTCGTGATCGGCTAATGCCGGTTGTCGGACGCCCCGCCTGCGCGGCGGTGTGCCGCTCCGGCGGCACAAAGCGTCCGGCCCCGCTCCTCTCCCCTTTCGGGCAGGACTGCACATAATGTTTGAAAAAATCCTCATCGCCAACCGCGGCGAAATCGCTCTGCGCGTCCAGCGCGCGTGCCGCGAGATGGGCATCAAGACCGTCGTCGTCTATTCCGAAGCCGACAAGGAAGCGAAGTACGTCAAGCTCGCTGACGAAGCCGTCTGTATCGGCCCCGCTCCCTCGGCGCTCAGCTACCTGAACATGCCTGCGCTCATCAGCGCGGCAGAAGTCACCGACGCCCAGGCCATCCACCCGGGCTACGGCTTCCTGTCGGAGAATGCCGACTTCGCCGAGCGCGTCGAGCAATCGGGCTTCACGTTCATCGGCCCGCGCCCCGACACCATTCGCCTGATGGGCGACAAGGTCTCGGCCAAGCAGACGATGATCAAGACCGGTGTGCCATGTGTTCCGGGCTCGGAAGGCGCGTTGCCCGACGATCCGAAGGAAATCGTGCGTATCGCGCGTCAGATCGGCTATCCGGTGATCATCAAGGCCGCCGGCGGCGGCGGCGGCCGCGGCATGCGTGTGGTGCACACGGAAGCCGCGCTCGTGAACGCGGTCAACATGACCCGTGAAGAAGCGGGCCGCGCGTTCGGCAACCCGGAAGTCTATATGGAGAAGTTCCTCGAGAACCCGCGCCATATCGAAATCCAGATACTCGCCGACAAGCACAAGAATGCCGTCTGGTTGGGTGAGCGCGACTGCTCGATGCAGCGCCGCCATCAGAAGGTGATCGAAGAAGCAACCGCGCCGCTGATCGCTCGTCGTTCGATCGAGCGCATCGGCGACCGTTGCGCCGACGCCTGCAAGAAGATGGGCTACATCGGTGCCGGCACGTTCGAATTCCTGTACGAGAACGGGGAGTTCTATTTCATCGAAATGAACACGCGCGTGCAGGTCGAGCACCCGGTGACCGAGATGATCACGGGCATCGATATCGTGCAGGAACAGATCCGCATCGCGGCGGGTGAGAAGCTCGGCTACCGTCAGCGTGACATCCAGTTCCAGGGGCACGCCATCGAGTGCCGCATCAACGCCGAAGATCCGTTCAAGTTCACGCCGTCGCCGGGCCGCATCACGGCCTGGCACATGCCGGGCGGCCCTGGCATCCGTGTCGACTCGCACGCTTACAACGGCTACTTCGTGCCGCCCAACTACGATTCGATGATCGGCAAGTTGATCGCCTACGGGGCAACGCGCGATCAGGCGATCCGCCGCATGCGCGTGGCGCTGTCGGAAATCGTGATCGAAGGCATCCAGACGAACATCCCGCTGCACCGGGAACTGATGCTCGACGCCAAGTTTGTCGAAGGCGGCACCAGCATCCATTATCTGGAACAGAAGCTGGCGCAAAAGTCCGCCGTCGGCAGCAGTTAAGCCGTTGATCGGTTGTTAATCCTTTGTTAATCCGCAGGAATCGCTCGCTATGTATCGCGAACTCGTCGTAGAAGTTGCCCGCGCCCAGGCCGAGGCCCTGTCAGACGCCTTGCTCGACCTGGGCGTGCTGTCGGTCTCCGTGGAAGACGCGGACGCCGACACGCCCGACGAGCAACCGATGTTCGGCGAGCCGGGCCTGACCCCGCCGGACACCGCGTGGCAACATTCACGCGTGGTTGCATTGGTGGGGGAAGATCAGGACGCCGCCGTGCTGCTTGCGGCGGCCGTCAACGAATTGGGGCTCACCGAGTCGCCGGCATTCACGTTGCGTGACGTAGCCGAGCAGGATTGGGTGCGCCTGACCCAGTCGCAGTTCGAGCCGATGCAGATCGGCCAGCGTATCTGGGTCGTGCCGTCGTGGCACGAAGCGCCGGACACCGATGCCCTCATCCTCGAACTCGATCCGGGCCTCGCCTTCGGTACAGGTAGTCATCCGACTACCCGTCTGTGCATGGAATGGCTCGAACAACATGTCCAGGCCGGCGAGTCGTTGCTCGACTACGGTTGCGGCTCCGGCATTCTGGCAATTCTTGCGCGCAAGTGCGGGGCCGATCCGGTCATCGGCATCGACATCGATCCGCAGGCGGTCGAATCCGCTCGCTACAACAGCGAGCGCAATCACGCGGCGGTCGAATACGGGCTGCCCGACGACCTGCGCGACGGTCAGTTCAATATCGTGGTCGCCAACATCCTGTCGAATCCGCTCAAACTGCTCGCGTCGATGCTCACCTCGCGCGTGGCGCCGGGCGGACGGCTCGCGCTGTCGGGCGTGCTGGAACGGCAAGCGGACGAGGTGATTGCGGCCTATGCGCCCTACATGAAGTTGTCGGTGTGGCGCGCGTACGATGGCTGGGTCTGCCTGCACGGGCAGGCCGCCCGCTAAGCCGCAGACCGCGCGCCGAGTCCCATGACCCTGCCCTCGCGCGTTCTCGCCACCCGCTGTCCGCAATGCCATACCGTCTTTCGCGTCGTCGCGGATCAGCTCAAACTGCGTGACGGCCTCGTGCGTTGTGGCCATTGCCGCGAGGTGTTCGACGGGCGTGCCTATCTTTGCGAGCCGCCCGGCGATGCGCCCGAGACGGCCATCACCGAGGCGATGCACGCTTCAGTTGCACCGCCCGCCGGCACCGACGCCGACGACGCCGACGCTAAAGCAGGCGAAGTCAGTGCGTCCGATATGACGGCGGAGTGGCCTGCATCGCCCGCATCGTTCCACGCGCCCGGCGCCCCCGCCGATGTGCCTGGCACAGCGCCGGCACCGACCGTCGAACCGACTGCGCCCACCGAAAGACCGCCGGTGCCCGAGATGCTCACGCCGACGGCGATCGCTGCACTGCTGGGCACGCCCGACGAAAGTCGCGCTCAGATGCGGCATGGCTCGGGGCGATACATCGACGACGACGATTCAACCGTCCTCTCGGCGCCTACTGCGACGACGCCGCGTGCCCAGGCGCCCGCGCCGTCCGGCCACCCTGCACGCGAAAAGCATCGGCGCGTCGGGCGAATGATCTGGCGGGTGTTGCTCGCGCTGGCCGTCATCGGTGCGCTCGTCCAGTGGGCGTGGATCGAACGCGCCGCGCTTGTCGACCGCGTTCCCGCATCGCGCAGCTTATTCGCGGTGCTTGGACGCCCAATGCACGTAACGATTGCACTGCCGCGTCAACCGGACAGGGTTCAGATCTCGAGCGTGACGCTGGTCACCGACGCACCGGGGGCGACCGATGTGGCGACTGACGCGACGGCCGATGCGACGACTGATGCGGCGGCCGCGACAGCAGGCAATGCCGCGAGCGCGGTCACGGCGAGCGATGCCGTGCCGATGACGCTCACGGTGTTCATCCGCAATCAGGCAGGCTACGCCGTTGCCTGGCCGTCGCTCGAACTCACGCTCTCGGATATCGACGGCAAGCCGGTCGTGCGACGCGTTTTTGCGGCCCGCGACTATGTTACCGATACGACACAGCGCGAGACCGGTCTGGCGCCACACAGCGAACGCACGATTCGGTTACGATTATCGGCGCAGGCAGCGCTAGCCAGTAACTACCGGGTGCTCGCGTTCTATCCGTGATAGCGCTGTTGCACTCAACCTAGGAGATATTGATGTCCCAAGTCACACTCGGGGGCAACCCCATCGAAGTTGACGGTCAGTTCCCGCAGAAGGGGCAGACCGCGCCGGCATTTTCGCTGGTCAATGCCAAGTTGCAGGACGTCTCGCTCGACGATTTCGCGGGCAAGCGCAAGGTGCTCAACATCGTGCCGAGTCTCGACACGCCGACCTGCGCCACCTCGACCCGCAAGTTCAACGAAGCCGCCGGCAAGCTCGAGAACACCGTCGTGCTCGTGATCTCGGCCGACTTGCCGTTCGCGATGAGCCGCTTCTGCGCCACCGAAGGACTCAACAACGTCGTCACGCTCTCGACCATGCGCGGCCGCGAGTTCCTCAAGAACTATGGCGTGGCGATCACCACCGGCCCGCTCGCTGGGGTGTCGGCCCGTGCCGTCGTCGTGCTGGACGCCGATAACCACGTCGTCCATGCCGAACTCGTGCCCGAGATCAAGAACGAGCCGAACTACGACGCAGCGCTCGCCGCACTGTCGTAAGCCACGGCAGTGCATCTGGCCCGCCCGGTTCCACCGGTGCGCGCCGGATCGCGGTGCCCGCGCCCGCGCAAACGATTGCGTTGGCCATCTCTTTCAACCAGCGGCACAAGACAGCGCAACCGGCCAGCCGTCTGCAGTCCTTTTTTGCCCTGCTTACCTTTCGCAAGGACTCATCCCGTGACTACCGTGATCTGCGGCTCACTCGCCTACGACAACATCATGACGTTCGAAGGCCGCTTCGGCGAGCACATCCTGCCCGATCAGGTACACATCCTGAACGTGAGCTTCCTCGTGCCGACGATGCGCCGCAACTTTGGCGGTTGCGCCGGCAACATCGGCTACAGCCTGCATCTGCTGGGCGGCTCGCCCGTGGTCATGGCTACCGTCGGTGAAGACGGCGCCGCCTACATCGAGCGCTTCCAGTCGCTCGGCATGACGACGGAGTTCGTGCGCACGGTCGCGGACAGCATGACCGCCAACGCCATGATCACCACCGATCTGGACAACAACCAGATCACTGCCTTCCATCCGGGCGCCATGATGTTCTCGACGCGTAACCGCGTGGCCGATGCCAACGGCGCCACGCTCGGCATCGTCGCGCCGGACGCCCCTGACGCCATGCTCACCCACGCCGAAGGATTCGCGGCCGCAGGCGTGCCGTTCATGTTCGATCCGGGCCAGGGCCTGCCGCTGCTCTCGCCCGACGTACTGCGTCGCATGGTGGAACTCGCAACGTATCTTGCGGTCAACGACTACGAAGCCAAGCTCCTCTGCACGAAGACCGGTTGGTCGATGGACGACCTCCAGTCGCGTGTCGAGGCACTTGTCGTCACGCGCGGAGAACACGGGGCCCTGATCTTCGCCGACGGCAAGCAGCACGACATTCCCGCCGTGACCGCCAAGCGTGTCGTCGACCCCACCGGGTGTGGCGACGCCTTCCGTGGCGGGTTGCTGTACGGCATCGAAAAGGGTCTCGACTGGCCGACCACCGGCCGCCTGGCCAGCCTGATGGGTTCGCTCAAGATTGCCGAGCAAGGCCCGCAGACGTACGCCCCGACACGCGCTGAGATCGAGGCACAATTTGAAGAAGCGTTCGGCCACCGCTTCGAATGACACTAGGAAAGGCACAACGATGGCACGACTGACCACACCGCTCATTATTCTCACTGCCGCGGCTTCGCTCACCCTGTCCGCCTGCACGGCGTTCGGTCCGAGCAATTCTGCGAGCGTCTACAGCAGCCGCCAGGCGCAACGCGAACAGATCGTGCGCATGGGTACGGTCGAATCGGTGCGTCCGGTCACGATCGATAGCAGCAACGGCGACCCGGGTGTGCTCGGCGTGGTCGGCGGCGGAGCGCTGGGCGCCGTTGGCGGCAGCGCCATCGGCGGTGGCCGCGGTTCGATTGCGACGGGCATTATCGGTGGTCTGATCGGCGCCGTTGCCGGGCAAGCCGTCGAAAGCCGCATGAGCAAGAAGGCGGGTTTGGAGATCACCGTGCGACTCGACAATGGCGAGCTGCGCGCGATCACGCAGGACGCCGACGAAGCGTTCCAGCCGGGTCAGCGCGTGCGTCTGCTTTCCAGCGGCGGCGTGACACGTGTAACGCACTGAGTCTCGCGCATGCACTGATGCGCGCAGTACTCGCCGAGTCGATCACGCATCGCTCGGGCGCAGATGCATCACTCGGGCGGCATATGCCGCCCGTTTTCATTTCTGCCATGAAAAAACCCGCTGTAACGATCGCTCATCACAGCGGGTTTCGGATCGAGTAGGCCTACTCGATCAAAAGACACCTAAGTGCCTTGGTTCCTGCATCGGCACTCGAATTACGGACGGCTGCCGGTCGGGAACGGCCATGCGGCTGCCGGGTTCAGCGCGGTCTTCGGTGCAGCCGGAGCCGCAGCAGGCGCAGCGGCAGGCTTGGCGGCGACCTTCTTCACTGCCGGCTTCTTGGCAGCAGCAGGCTTCTTCGCAGCCGGCTTCTTCGCAGCAACCTTCTTGACGGCAGCCTTCTTCGCAGCCGGCTTCTTGGCAGCAACCTTCTTCACGGCTGCCTTCTTCGCGGCCGGCTTCTTGGCGGCAACCTTCTTCACCGCGGCCTTCTTGGCTGCCGGCTTCTTGGCGGCGACCTTCTTGACCGCTGCCTTCTTGGCGACCGGCTTCTTGGCGGCAACCTTCTTCACCGCTGCCTTCTTGGCGACCGGCTTCTTGGCGGCCACCTTCTTCACCGCAACCTTCTTGGCTGCCGGCTTCTTGGCGGCGACCTTCTTCGCTGCCGGCTTCTTGGCAGCGACAGCCTTCTTCGCGACCGGCTTCTTAGCAGCCACAGCCTTCTTCGCGACCGGCTTCTTGGCGGCGACAGCCTTCTTCGCTACCGGCTTCTTGGCAACAGCCTTCTTGGCTGCGGGTTTTTTCTTAGCAGTAGTAGCCATCACTTTGCTCCTTAACGTGAGAGATCACTCAAACAAAACCACCTGAGAAGGAAACCCGACCACCGTGCGGTGAACTGCCGGCGAGCGGGCTATTCATCGGCGTACGCATCGGACATCGACGGCTTACGCTAATGAATTCGGCGCTGCGCGCATGACGCTGACCGTGAGTGGTCACGCGCGCAAAAAAATTGCCGGCGACATTGCCGCCAGCAATTCGATTGTCTTGAGAAAGGGGATTCGCCAGATTCTTCGGGGGGTAGCTTGCCTGTCCCGTCATCGGGATGGAGGAGATTGCGATAGCGGATAAGCGATACTGCTTGCTATGCACCAAGGTTTTTACGCTCCGTAACTACCAGCTCTCTGTCGCGGGAGGAAAGCAATGTGCTTTCGTGTGTTCATCGAGACTGCAATTTATTTGAGCGAATAATAATTCTTTTGTGATGCGATGTTAATACTTTGCGCGTAAAAAAGCGCACAACGTTCGTGACGAAGAAGTCAATCTGTTGTATTTGATGCACATCGCACACGCACGTCAGTGCATGCGAAGCGATGAAGACGACGTGCGAGTGAGGACGGTGTGCGTGACTTGCGCCTTCTCTTCGGCGTCTCTCACTGCTAGTCACGCGTGCTGCACGCACACACACCACCCTCTCGAAACCCGCATGGATACTGGCTTTGCAGCCAGCACCCAACATCTCACGCTCGACTCAGTCCCAGCTCAGTGCGCCACCGGTCTGGTATTCGATCACGCGTGTTTCGAAGAAGTTGCGCTCCTTCTTCAGATCGATCATCTCGCTCATCCACGGGAACGGATTCTCTTCGTTCGGATAGAGTGCCTCGAGACCGATTTGGGAACAACGACGGTTCGCGATGAAGCGCAGATAGCTCTTGAACATGCCGGCGTTCAGACCGAGCACGCCGCGCGGCATCGTGTCTTCAGCGTAGCGATACTCCAGTTCGACCGCCTTCTTGAACAGCTCGCGAATCTCTTCGCGGAACTCGGGCGTCCACAGGTTCGGGTTTTCCAGCTTCACCTGGTTGATCAGATCGATGCCGAAGTTGCAGTGCATCGACTCGTCGCGCAGGATGTACTGATATTGCTCTGCAGCACCGGTCATCTTGTTCTGGCGGCCCAGCGCGAGAATCTGCGTGAAGCCGACGTAGAAGAACAGACCTTCCATGATGCAGGCGAACACGATGAGCGAGCGCAGCAGTTTCTGATCGGCTTCTTGCGTGCCGGTCTGGAACGACGGATCTGCCACGACTTCGATGAACGGGAGCAGGAACTCGTCCTTGTCGCGAATCGACGGCACTTCGTGATACGCGTTGAAGATCTCGCCTTCGTCCAGACCCAGGCTCTCTACGATGTATTGATAGGCGTGCGTGTGGATAGCCTCTTCGAAGGCCTGACGCAGCAGAAACTGTCGGCACTCCGGTGCAGTGATGTGACGGTAGGTGCCCAACACGATATTGTTCGCGGCGAGCGAGTCGGCCGTCACGAAAAATCCGAGGTTGCGCTTGATGATGCGGCGCTCGTCTTCGGTCAGGCCGTTCGGATCCTTCCACAGGGCGATGTCGCGCGACATGTTGATTTCCTGCGGCATCCAGTGGTTCGCGCAACCGGCCAGGTACTTCTCCCAGGCCCACTTGTACTTGAAGGGCACCAGTTGGTTCACATCCGTCGTGCCGTTGATCACGCGCTTGTCGGAGGCGCTCACGCGACGCGTCGACTGCGACGCGATCACACTCGGGGTATCCCCTTGCGTGCCGAGCATGTTCGAGGCAGTCGCAGGGGCTGGCGCCGCAGCAGGGGCAGCCGATTTGGCCGTGGTGGTGTCTTCTTCCCAGTTCAGCATAGGGTCTCAGTCCGTTCAGGTTGATGCGATGCACACACGAAGCGCGCATCGCCGAAGTGACAGATCAGCCGTTCGCGTGCGAAGGCTGACAAAAAAAGCTCGATCCGGCGACCGGCAATCCATCGCCGTCGGCGCGAAGGCCACCGGGAAAATTGCCGTGGGTCGGGGAGGATGCAGATGCGCAATTGCGCAGTTGGGGACAACAACGACGAGGCGAGAGCCGCAACAACATCATGACCTCCCGACGTCGAATTGAATGACTCCAATTTAGCACAATTACGTCACTCATTCCAGCACGCCACACTAGATATAGTGTCGCACCGCACGATGACCACTATACCTAGTGTCTAGCGGTATTCCCTAGGTCACGGACATCTGGCGGCGCGGGACCGGCATCTTGCCATGAAACGGCGTTGCGCGACAGCGATTGTGGCGCGTCGAAACGGGGTGGCGTCACATTGGCGTATCCTGTCGCGACGGCCGACCGGAACACCCGATGCCGGCGCAAACTATCGCTAGACGTCGACGAAGGAGAGACCGACGATGACATTCGCAGGCACCGATGGGACACAGAGGCCGGCAGGCTCGCTGGGCCCGACACCGCTCACCCTCACACCCGGCAAACCGATCCGCCTCTCGCAGGGCTCGCTCGTCGCCGAGGTTCAGCCGAGCTGTGGCGGCCGGCTTGCGAGACTCGCTCGCCGCGACGCGCATGACGCGCTCTTCGACTACCTCGTGCCGCTCGGCAGCGAGCCGTTCGCGTCGGACGAATGGCCAAAGGCCGGTGCATTTCCGATGCTGCCGTACACCAACCTGTTGCGCGACGACACGCTGCACTGGCGGGACCGCACGATCGCCGTTCGCGAATCGCCGGCCGCGTCGAGTTCGCTGCACGGTTGGGGGTTGCGTCGCGTATGGGATGTGGTCGACGAAAGCCCGGAGTGCTGCGTATTGCAACTCGACTGTCCGGCACAACCCGAATGGCCCTGGCAATATCAGGCGTATCTCTCGGTGACGCTCGACGAGCAGGGCGTCGACATGCAATTGTCGATCACCAATCTCTCGACGCAGGACATGCCCGCCGGTCTCGGGCTGCATCCCTACTTCCACTGGCCGGCCGGCGCTCGACTCACCTTCGCGTCGGAGGCGATCTGGCGTTCTCCGTCCGAGGACATTCGGTGGCCGAGCGAGCAACGCGTGCATGTGGGCGAGATGGAAGTGGTGTCGGTGGGCGGCGGACTCGATACCGGCGGGCGCTCCACCTGGTTCGCCGAAGTGCCGGTCGAGTCAGGCCGATTCGACGCGCGCATCGACTATGCCGGCGGCCTGCGCTCGGCCACGGTGCGCAGCAGCGATGCCACTTGGCTCGTGATCCACTCGCCTGCCGGACGTCCCTACCTTTGCCTGGAACCGTCGACGCATCGGGTCGGCGAGTTCGACGACGATCACGCCGTGGTGTCGCACGGGCAGACGCTCGAACTGTCGATGCGCATCGATCTGACCTGAGCGCTAGGCGAGCCGACCCCGCAAGAAAAAACCCCGTCGACCCGAAAGGGCGACGGGGTTTTTCACGATGCCGGGTGCCGCTTGCGGCACCGCGACACGCTCACCTTACTGGCAAGCCTCGCACTCTTCGAAGCCCGGATCGCCCGGACGCATCGTGCACACCGCACCCTCGGCGTCAGGCATCGGCTGGGCCAGCGGCGAGGTCGGCTCGGCCGTGAAGCCCCCCGACATACCGCCGGAACTCGGCACCGCGTTCAGCGCGCCGTGGCTCACCGTCGACTTCTCGACGTGCGTCGCCGCCATCGTACGCAGGTAGTACGTGGTCTTCAGCCCGCGCGTCCATGCCAGCTTGTACGTCTCGTCGAGCTTCTTGCCCGAAGCGCCCGCCATGTAGATGTTGAGCGACTGCGCCTGATCGATCCACTTCTGACGACGCGACGCCGCCTCGACCAGCCACTTCGGCTCGACTTCGAACGCCGTGGCATAGATCTCGCGCAGATCGGCCGGCACGCGGTCGATGCGCGCCAGCGTGCCGTCGAAATACTTCAGATCGGCGACCATCACTTCGTCCCACAGCCCCCGGGCCTTCAGGTCACGCACCAGATACTCGTTGACCACTGTGAATTCGCCCGACAGGTTCGACTTCACATACAGGTTCTGGAACGTCGGCTCGATACACGCCGAGACCCCGATGATGTTCGAGATCGTCGCGGTCGGCGCGATGGCCACGCAGTTCGAGTTGCGCATGCCGTACGAGGCAATGTGCTTGCGCAGGCTGTCCCAATCGAGCGTGCTCGAGAGGTCGACGTCGATATAACCGCCTCGCGCTTCGGCCAGCAGCGCCAGCGAATCTTGCGGCAGGATGCCGCGATCCCACAGCGAACCCTTGTACGACGAATACTGACCCCGTTCCTTGGCCAACTCGGACGACGCCCAGTAGGCGTAGTAGCACACGGCTTCCATCGAACGATCGGCGAATTCGACCGCGGCGTTCGAGGCATAAGGCGTACGCAACAGGTGCAGGCAGTCCTGGAAGCCCATGATGCCCAGGCCCACCGGACGGTGATGCAGATTCGAATTGCGCGCCTTCGCCACCGCGTAGTAGTTGATGTCGATGACGTTGTCGAGCATGCGCATCGCCACGCGGATGGTGCGCTGCAGCTTTTCGTGATCCAGTTCGTAACCGTCTGCGGTCTGCTTCAGGTGAGCCACGAGGTTCACCGAGCCGAGATTGCACACGGCGATTTCCGTCTCGCTCGTGTTGAGCGTGATTTCCGTGCACAGGTTCGACGAGTGCACCACGCCCACATGCTGCTGCGGCGAGCGGATGTTGCACGGGTCCTTGAACGTGATCCACGGATGACCGGTTTCGAACAGCATGCCCAGCATCTTGCGCCAGAGGGCTTGCGCCGGAACCTTCTTGAACAGCTTGATCTCGCCGCGTGCGGCCTTGTCTTCGTAGGCGGTGTAAGCCTGCTCGAACGCCTTGCCGTACTTGTCGTGCAGATCCGGGCAGGTCGAGGGCGAGAACAGCGTCCACTCGGCGCCTTCCATCACGCGCTTCATGAACAGATCCGGAATCCAGTTCGCGGTGTTCATGTCGTGCGTGCGACGACGGTCGTCGCCGGTGTTCTTGCGCAGCTCGAGGAATTCTTCGATGTCCAGGTGCCACGTTTCCAGGTAGGCGCACACAGCGCCCTTGCGCTTACCGCCCTGGTTCACCGCCACCGCCGTGTCGTTGACCACCTTCAGGAACGGCACCACCCCCTGGCTCTTGCCGTTCGTGCCTTTGATGTGCGAGCCGAGCGCGCGAACCTGCGTCCAGTCGTTGCCCAGACCGCCGGCGAACTTCGAGAGCAGTGCGTTTTCCTTGAGGGCTTCGTAAATGCCTTCCAGATCGTCCGACACCGTGGTCAGGTAGCACGACGAGAGCTGCGAGCGACGCGTGCCCGAGTTGAACAGCGTCGGCGTCGAGCTCATGAAGTCGAAGCTCGACAGAATCCGGTAGAACTCGATCGCACGCGCTTCGCGCTCGACTTCATTGAGCGCCAGCCCCATCGCCACACGCATGTAGAACGCTTGCGGCATTTCGATGCGGTGACCGTCGATATGCAGGAAGTAGCGATCGTAGAGCGTCTGCAGGCCCAGATAGTTGAACTGCAGATCGCGCGATGCGTCGAGCGCGGCGCTCAGCTTGCCCAGATCGAACGAGAGCAGTTGCTCGTCGAGCAGTTCGGCATCGACACCCTGCTTGATGAAGCGCGGGAAATACTCGATGTAGCGCGCGGCCATTTCGCCCTGCGGCACTTCTTCGCCGAGAATTTCGCGGCGGATCGTGTGCATCAGGATACGGGCGGTAACCTGGCTGTACGCCGGCTCTTTCTCAATGAGGGTACGCGAAGCGAGAATCGCCGAGTCGTAGACTTGCGACAGCGGCACGCCGTCGTACAGGTTCTTGATCGTCTCGGTCAGGATCGGCTCGGCATCGACTTCGTCGCCGAGATTTTCGCAGGCCGCCTGCACGACGCCGCGCAACACCGCCATATCCAGCTCACGCGTCACGCCGTTGTCGCTGACACGCAATACCGGGGCGTCGGGTGTGGCGACTTCATGCGCAGTCTCGACCGCGTGAGCGCGCTCTTGCGAACGCTTTTCGCGGTACAACACATAGGCGCGCGCCACGTTGTGCTCGCCCTCGCGCATGAGCGCGAGTTCGACCTGATCCTGGATGTCTTCGATGTGGAACGTGCCGCCGTTCGGGCGGCTGCGCACCAGCGCGCGCACGACGCTTTGCGTCAGTTGCTCCACGAGTTCCCGTACGCGCGCCGAAGCCGCGCCCTGCCCGCCGTTCACGGCGAGGAACGCCTTGGTCACGGCGATCGCGATCTTCGACGGCTCGAAACCCACCACCGCGCCGTTGCGTCGAATCACTTTGAAGTCGGCGTTCGTCGCCGGCTCGAATGCGCCCGTCGTCTGGGGCGCCGACGCACCCGCGCCACTGCCAGCGGTCGCGGCAGGCGTCGGGGTCGGGCGGGTGAGGTTTTCGTTGGTCTGCATGTAAAAACTCCCGTTCCAATGAGATGGTGCTGTTAGCGCGCCTTTACCAGTGCTACGTCCGGCAAAATTGCGCCCTTGGGGGCGCCGATGGAGCGAAGTGCTGACACCGCACGACCGACGGACGGCCAAGGGTTCGAGGTGTCCGCTGCACGGCTTTGCTGCTGTGCCGCCCCGCAAAATCCCGCAGGACAAGCACGGTATTGATGGTGATTGCATTCTGTGCCGAACCTGACATCAACCACTAGATGTAGTGGTCGGCACTTGAATTGACACTAAGTATAGTGGAGATGACGCACTCCGCAAACCCAAAAATTTCTCTCGCCGGGAAGGCCCGTGGCATCGCCGTGTCAAGCAAAACCTGTCCCCGGATGGGGATTAATCGGCCCGCTGAAACGGCAGCGCGCCAGGACTCAGGTTCGCCATTCGGCGCAATCGCTGCCACTCGAAATGCGGTCCCGGATCGGTCTTCCGGCCCGGCGCGATATCGGCATGTCCGGCCACGGCTCGAATCGGATAATGCTGAAGCAGCGCTCGCGTGAGGGCCGCTAACGTAACGTACTGCGCCGCCGTGAACGGGCGGTCGTCGGTGCCCTCAAGCTCCACGCCGATCGAAAAATCGTTGCAGCGTGTTCGCCCTTCGAACGACGAGGCCCCCGCATGCCACGCCCGCGCGTCGCACGACACGAACTGCTGCAATGCGCCATTTCGTCGCACCAGAAAGTGCGACGAGACATGCACACCGCGAATCTCGTCGAAGAACGGATGCGCATCATGGTCAAGCCGGTTCTGGAAGAACGCCGCGATTTCGCCGCCCCCGAATTGTCCCGGCGGCAACGAGATGTTGTGCACCACCAGCAGGTCGGTGGGCATTCCCTCAGGCCGCATGTCGAAGTTGGGCGATGGCAGATGCTCCGCCTCCCGGACCCACCCGTACGCGTCGAGCGTAAGCACTGCGCCAGTGTCCGGCGCGTTCATGCGGCACCTCGCGGGTGAGGCAGATGTCGGGCACGTGTCTCGTCCCGGTCACACGACCGGGACCCAACACCAGGCGAAGCAGATGACGGGGACATGACGGGCACGGCGAACTCCCGTGGGGCGAGGGGCGCCATTGTAGCCCACTTGGCGTCGCGTTGTCGGCGACACGCCCGACGCGTGCCGCGCAGCGCCAGGCCGTGCGGCGCCGACGTCACGTCGACCGTTATCCCGACCCAATGGCAGCCGACCAAAGAAGAAGCCTCCCGCCTGACCTGGCCGAGAGGCTTCCGTGGGCGTGACCACGCCCGGGGATGGTGTCGAACTCGTGTCGTGCGACACGCGCACCACCCCGCGCCGCTCACAGGTGCGGCGCCTTTGGCCGTCGCCGGCCGGTAAAACCCGTCTCCTTCGCCAACGCTGTCGTCGCTATCGATCCTGTCGCCTCACTTGCGTGCCTCTCACCGCTGTCCCACGCTTCGGCCGCCTGTGACTGATCGCCAACGCTCAAGGAAAAGCCGGAATCGCCGACTCGACCCCTTCCATGTGAGCTTCGGGGTGATGCACCTTGAGCATCTCGCGAATCTCGTCGACGCGGCTCACGCGCACATCCACCATGAGCAGGATCATGCCTCGCTCGAGCGGCTCGCGAAACGCCTTGAGCCGGGAGTTCGGCACCGAGACACCGATCATGCTCGACACCCAGGCGCCAAAGAGCGCGCCGAGCGGCGCCGTCACGATCATCAACTCCCATTGGGGACGCGTGCCCACGATGGGGAAAAACGCCGCGACTGCACCGACTGCCAGACCACAGAAGCCACCGATCACGAGCCCGGCTTCGGCGCCGTGCACGATATCGGAAGTCTGTAGCAGGTTAGCCTCGTGCAGTCCCTCCAGGTCCATTTCGTCACGCGCCATGAAGTGGATATGGCGTTCTTCGACCCGAGCAAGCAGCAAATCGCTCATCGTGCGCTGCGCACTCGCCAGATCGGGAAGCAGGAAATACATCCGTCTGCGCATTAGCATGTTGCGCCCTCCTGTCGTCGCGCCCCTTCGTTATGGTTGTGGTGAACGGGGTCCGTGACTTCAGTTTTAGTTCATATGACAGGCATGCGCAAGCCGGCACGCGCGCATGCCGTGCCGGGAACGGCAGCAAGGTTGGTCGTTGCTGCGCGGCGTGGCCGCGCAGCGGGTCTCAGACGCGGCGATCGCGCGTGAGATAGGCATCGCGGTGTGCGCCGCTGCAGAAGTGCTTGCCGCCAGCGCTCGCGATGGCCTCGCTCTCGGGCAGGTAGGTATCGCACTCGCTGCACCGCACCATGCGCTCGGCAGGCGGCAACGACCGTCGCGCGTTCGTGCGCGTATCGTTCGCGGGCGGCGGGCGCATGCGATCGGCATTGCGCTTGCGCTCGTTTTGTCGCATCCACCAAGTGCCCGCAATCAGCAGGACCAGTAACAGCAGGATATTGCGCATCGCGCTTCAAGTCTCCGTCATGCGATGCAGCACCACCTCAAGCACGAAGCGAGAACCGACATACGCCAGCAACAGCGCCACGAACGACGCCAGAACCCAACGCAGCGCAACCTTGCCGCGCCACCCATAAAAATGCCGGCCGAGCAGCACCGCGCCGAACATCAGCCACGACACCACCGCGAACACGGTCTTGTGATCGATGCGCACCGCGCGCCCGAACAGCGCTTCGGAGAACATCACACCGGAGATCAGCGTCAAGGTCAGCAACACGAACCCTGCACCGATCAGCCGGAACAACAGCTTTTCCATCGTCAGCAGCGGCGGCAGCGTCTCCAGCCAGCGCGCGAGCCAGCCCGTCGCCTCGCCGCTGCGCGACGGATGCAGGTGTCGCTCGGCGTAGATCATCAGCAACGCGTGCAGCGCCGCCAGCGCGAACAGCCCATAGGCCATGTTGGCGATGATGAAGTGCGCCTTGAATATCGGTTCCGCCGCAAAGCCCAGAATTCGCACATCCGGAAAAATCATCGGCAACACACAAGCGACGGCAGCCACGGGTGTGACCATCAGTCGCAGGCTGTCGAGCGGAAAGAAGAAGCTCTCGATCCAGTAAATCCCGACCGAGAGCCACAGCATGGCCGAGAGCATGTACGCGAATCCGAAGTGCATGCTGTCGGCGCGAAAGATCGTCTGATGCAGCAACACGCCGTGCAGCACGAGCGTGACGAACAGCGAAAGCTGCATCGGCCAACGCGAGGGCGTGCCTGCAACCGGCGCAGGCGCGACCTGTCCGCCCGCCAGCGAGAGGGCCGCATCGCGCCGGTATCCTTGCCACGAACAAACCGCCAACCCGGCGTAGAGGATGGCGGTCAGCGCATACAGTAAAATAGTCATGTTTGAAGTTTACACCAGCCCATGACGGGCGCGCTGCCGTACCCGCCACTGTCCCCCTCCGAGGCCGCAAGGCCGGTGAGCAGGGCCATTGCGGGTCTTACAGGATACGTTTCATGCTCGACAATCTCACTACGCGCCTCGCCAAGGTCGTCAAGACGCTGCGCGGCGAAGCTCGCCTGACCGAGGCCAACACGCAGGAAATGTTGCGCGAAGTGCGTCTCGCCATGCTCGAGGCCGACGTCGCGCTGCCTGTGGTCCGCGACTTCATTGCCAAGGTGAAGGAAAAGGCGCTCGGCGAGGAAGTCATTTCCAGCCTCTCGCCGGGCCAGGCGCTCGTGGGCGTGGTGCAGCGTGAATTGACCGCGCTCATGGGGGGCGATTACGACGGCCGTGCCGCCGAACTCAATCTCGCGACCACCCCGCCCGCCATCATTCTGATGGCCGGCCTGCAAGGCGCCGGTAAAACGACCACCGTCGGCAAGCTCGCCAAGCTGCTGCGCGGACAGAAAAAGAAGGTCCTCACGGTTTCCACCGACGTCTATCGCCCCGCCGCCATCGCCCAGTTGGAGACGGTGACGCAGCAGGTCGACGCCGACTTCTTCCCGTCGCAACCGGATCAGAAGCCGGTCGACATCGCCCGCGCGGCGGTCGATTGGGCCCGACGCCATCACCATGACGTGCTGCTCGTCGATACGGCCGGCCGCCTGGGTATCGACGAAGCGATGATGCAGGAAATCAGCGCCCTGCACGCCGAGTTGAAACCGATCGAAACGCTGTTCGTGGTCGACGCGATGCTCGGCCAGGATGCCGTGAACACCGCCCGCGCCTTCAACGACGCGCTGCCGCTCACCGGCGTGGTCCTCACCAAACTCGACGGTGACTCGCGCGGCGGTGCGGCGCTCTCGGTGCGCCACATTACCGGCAAGCCGATCAAGTTCGTCGGCGTGGGTGAAAAGCTCGACGGCCTCGAAGTCTTCCATCCGGATCGCATGGCGAACCGGATTCTCGGCATGGGCGACATTCTCGCGCTCGTCGAGGAAGCGCAACGCGGCGTCGACGTGCAGGCCGCGCAAAAGCTCGCCGAGAAGGTCAAGAAGGGCGGCGACTTCGACCTGAACGACTTCAAGGCGCAGATCGGCCAGATGAAGAACATGGGCGGGCTCTCGTCGCTCATGGACAAGCTGCCCGCGCAATTCCAGGCGGCTGCCAGCCAGACCAATATGGACCAGGCCGAGAAGCAGGTGCGCCGCATGGAAGGCATCATCAATGCAATGACGCCGTCCGAGCGTGCCAAGCCCGAGCTGATCAAGGCGAGCCGAAAGCGCCGCATCGCCGCCGGTGCGGGCGTTCAGGTGCAGGAGGTCAATCGCATGCTCAATCAGTACGACCAGATGCGCACCATGATGAAGAAGCTCAAAGGCGGTGGCATGATGAAGATGATGCGCAGCATGAAAGGCATGATGCCCGGTATGCGCTGAACGCGCCCTATCTCGTGGCGGTCCGGTCATGCCAACGGGCTTTCCGTATATACTCCGGGCCGCAAATAGCGACATCTCCCCGCAACACGTTCCACAGGGTCGCCCCATATGAACCGCGAAGAAGCCCTCGAAGTATTCCGTAATTCCGAAGAAATCGTCTCGGCCGGCGAGGTGGACACGTCCATCGACACGATGGCCACGGCCATCAAGAACGCCATCGGGGACGAATTCCCCATGGTGCTCTCGGTCATGGGCGGCGCGGCCGTCTTCACCGGCATGCTGCTGCCGCGTCTGGACTTCCCTCTGGAGTTCGACTACATCCACCTCTCCCGCTACAACAACACCACGACGGGCGGTGCGATGCAGTGGCGCGTGGCGCCGCGCGATTCGGTGCGCGACCGCGTGGTGCTCGTGCTCGACGACATTCTCGACGAAGGTGCCACGATGGCGGCGATTCGCGACCGGATCCTGGAGATGGGCGCCTCGAAATTCTACAGCGCCGTGCTTTGCGAGAAGATCCTGACCAAGGACAAGCCGTCCCACCCGGATTTCTGCGGCTTCACGGTGCCCGACCGCTACGTCTTCGGCTGCGGCATGGACGCCAAGGGCTACTGGCGCAACCTGCCGGCCATCCGTGCGCTGACCACGCCACGCTGAACACGCCGCGCTGAACACCCCGGCGGGACTGCGGATATCCCGGAATAACAGCACAGGGGCCTGTGCTGCACAACACCCTGAACGTTGGAGGTCAATCCAATCTTTGGGGTGTTTTCATGTCCGACGCCGTTTCGGGTATCGCGTCAGAACTGGCCCACGAAGATCCTGACCCCCTTGAGGATCATCTCGACCGAGATCGCCACCAGAATCAGTCCCATTAGACGCTCGAACGCCGCCACCACGCGCGAGCCGACCCATCGCTCGATGCGATCGGCGAGCAGCAACACCACCGCGCAGACGGCCATCGTCACGCATAGCGCGATGACCCATTCGAGCATGCGCCCCGGTTGCTGCGACACGAGCAGCATGACGGTCGCGAGCGCCGAGGGGCCGGCCAGCGCCGGAATCGCCAACGGCACAATGAGCGGCTCGCCCGCGTCGGGCAGCGAGCCCTGATCGGGACGCGGAAAGATCATGCGCAGCGCGATCAGGAACAGCACAATGCCGCCGGCCAACTGCAACGACAGGTCGGTGAGACTCATCATGCGCAAGAAGCGATCCCCCACCAGCATGAAGAGCAGCAGGATCGCAAACGCAATCAGCACCTCGCGCACGATCACCCGACGCCGTCGATGTGCCGGCACGTTCTTCAACGCGTTCACGAAGATCGGGATATTGCCGAACGGATCGGTAATGAGCAGCAACAGCACGGTGGCTGACGCGAACGTGTATTCCATACTGACAACGCTTCCGGATGTGACAACGGCAGCCGCCGGGGCGACTGCCGTCAGGTCTTGCCAAAGGGGGCGGGCAGCGAGCGATGCAACGCCGGCGAAAGCCCGCCGGCGCGCCGCACCGCCCGCGCTCAGACGGCCTTGGCCGCGCGCACCTTGCCGATGACGACGTCCGCCACGGACGCAACGTCGAGCAATTGGGCTTGCGCGTCGCGGCGGCCCTGATACTCGAGCTTGCCTTCCTTCAGGCCACGGTCGCCGATCACCACACGATGCGGCACGCCGATCAGTTCCCATTCGGCGAACATCACGCCGGGGCGCTCGCCACGGTCGTCGAGAATGACATCGATCCCCGCAGCCAGCAGGTCTTCGTAGACCTTGTCGGCGGCGGCACGCACGGCATCGCTGCGATCGTAGCCCATCGGGCACAGCACCACCTCGAACGGCGCAATCGATTCCGGCCAGATAATGCCGCGATCGTCGAAATTCTGTTCGATGGCCGCGCCGAGAATACGCGTGATGCCAATGCCGTAGCAGCCCATTTCCATCGGCGCGGGCTTGCCTGTCTCGTCGAGGAAGGTCGCATTCATGGCATCCGAGTATTTGGTGCCCAACTGGAACACGTGCCCCACTTCGATGCCACGGCACAGGTCAATCTCGCCCTTGCCATCCGGCGAGAGGTCGCCGGGCACGACATTGCGCAGATCGGCCACGACTTCCGGCTCGGGCAGATCGCGCCCCCAGTTCACGCCGGTGATGTGGAAGTCGACCTCGTTCGCGCCGACCACGAAGTCGCTCATCTTTGCGACCGTGCGATCGACCACGAGCTTGACCGGCTGCTTCGTGCCGATGGGACCCAAGTAACCCGGCGGCGTGCCGAACCGATCGACGATCTCGGCCTCGCTGGCGAAGCGAAAGCCCGCCAGCCCCGGCACCTTGCTCGCCTTGATCTCGTTCAGGTCGTGATCGCCGCGCAACAGCAGCAGCCAGACGGTCGTGCCGGTGTCTTCGCTGTCGGTGGCGAGCACAATCGACTTGACCGTGCGCGCCAGCGGGATCGAGAGCAGTTCCGCGACGGCTTCACACTTGGCCTTGCCGGGCGTGGCCGTCTTGGTCAGCGCCTCGGCGGGCGCGGCACGCTCACCCTGAGGGGCAAGCGCCTCGGCCATTTCGACATTGGCCGCATAGTCGGACGCCGGGCAGTAGGCTATGGCGTCTTCACCGGTCTCGGCAATCACGTGGAATTCGTGCGAGCCGGAACCGCCAATGGAGCCATTGTCTGCCACCACGGCGCGGAACGTCAGGCCCAGGCGCGTGAAGATGCGTACGTAGGCGTCGAACATCTTCTGATAGGAAACCTGCAGGCCAGCACGGTCCTTATCGAAGGAGTAGGCGTCTTTCATGATGAACTCGCGCCCGCGCATCACACCGAAGCGCGGACGAATCTCGTCGCGGAACTTCGCCTGCACCTGATAGAAGTTCACGGGCAGTTGGCGATAGCTCTTGATCTCGCGGCGGGCGATGTCGGTCACGACTTCCTCGTGGGTCGGGCCGACGACGAACTCGCGGTCGTGGCGATCCTTGAGTCGCAGCAATTCCGGACCGTACTGCTTCCAGCGCCCCGACTCCTGCCACAGTTCGGCGGGCTGGACGGCCGGCATGAGCAGTTCGAGCGCACCGGCTCGGTTCATTTCTTCGCGGACAATGGCTTCAACCTTGCGGATCGAACGCAGGCCGATCGGCAGGTAATCATAGATACCGCCGGCCACGCGGCGAATCATGCCGGCGCGCATCATCAGCTTGTGGCTGACGATCTCGGCGTCGGCGGGCGCTTCCTTGAGGGTGCCGATGAAGAAACGAGAGGCTTTCATGCAGATTTCCGGGAAAAATGAGGGTCAACGGCACGCACAGCGGTTCGGGGTGTTGCCGGGAACGGGACCGGGGCATGCCCCAACAGGGAGGCAGCCGCCGAGACACCCGCCGGCCGTACGCGCCGCCCCGGTCACCCGAGCCGCCGCCGGCCGCCGCGCCGGTGATTATCTGTTTATAATCGAAGCAATTTTAAAGGATTCAAGGGTGGTTGTATGCTTGACCGTGAAGGCTTTCGCCCGAACGTCGGCATCATCCTCTTAAACGCACGCAATGAAGTGTTCTGGGGCAAGCGGCTGGGCGAGCACTCCTGGCAGTTCCCGCAAGGCGGCATCAAGTACGGCGAAACGCCTGAACAGGCCATGTTCCGAGAATTGCACGAGGAAACCGGGCTAAAGCCAGAACACGTCAAAGTCATCGGTCGCACACGCGACTGGCTGCGTTACGAGGTGCCGGACAAATTCATCAAGCGCGAAGTGCGCGGACATTACCGGGGCCAGAAGCAGATCTGGTTCCTGCTGCGCATGGTCGGTCGCGACTGCGATATCTGCCTGCGCGCCACCGAGCACCCCGAGTTCGACGCCTGGCGCTGGAACGAATACTGGGTGCCGCTCGACGCAGTGATCGAGTTCAAGCGCGAAGTCTATCAACTCGCCCTGAATGAGCTCTCGCGCTATCTGCGGCGCTCGGCGATGCGCCCTGCGCAAGATCGGCGACGTTTTCCGCGCGCCGGAGCGCGCATCGGTGAATTACCGCCGGGCGCCACAGTTGCGCAGAATGTACAGGAGGAGCGCTACGGCGGCGGTGACGACAGCGCCGACGAATCCGCAGGCGCAGCCACTGCCGGCGCGCCGGCCCAGAAGCACTGAACCGGTCTGCCGCCAGCGTGTCCCATCACGGGTCGCGGGCGTCGTGCCCGCGCCCTCGTTTGACCTGGCGTCCTTCGGGATGCCGCGCGGATTGTCCGCTTTCGTTCATCAGCCGTCCAACCGACTACTCGACCCCACATCCCATGCGTTCTTCCTCCGCTCGCCGCGCCCCGCGCCTCGCCGCCCTGGCCCCTCTGGCCGCACTGGCGCTGATTGCCGGCTGTAGCAGCATGTCGCAGCAACCCACCCAGGACCTCGACGAATACCTCGCTCAGCAGCAAGCGACCAAAGGCAAGTGGAAGGAAGCAGCCTTCGTCATGCCGACGAAGGCCCCGCAAGATGCCGATCTGGTGAGCTTCCCCACGCTGCCGAACGCCACGCTCGATTACTCGATCGACGCAAAGTCCGTGCAGGTGACCGATGACGGCGTGGTGCGCTACGTCGCCGTGATCCGCAGCAAGCAAGGCGCACGCAACGTCTTGTACGAGGGCATGCATTGCGCGTCGTTCGAGTCGCGTCTGTACGCAACCGGCCGCCCGGACGGCACATGGGTTTCCGCGCGCAACAGTGAATGGCGTCCGATCCGCCCCTACGGCGCGACGGCCTATCAGGGCATCCTGTACCGCGACTATCTCTGCCGTGACAAAACGCCGCTGGGCACCGCCAGCGAGATCGTGCAGAACCTGCGCTACCCGAAAACCGATCCGAACTATCGTTGATCGCGCGATGGACGGTTGCCGTCCACCCACCTTCAGCACCATGAAAAAACGCCGGTCACGTGCTACGTGCCGGCGTTTTGCCTGTCCGATGCGAGGCGCGCGCCCCGCCCAACGTTTCAGCGCAAGATCAGATTGTCGCGATGGATCAGCTCGGGCTCGTTCGCGAAGCCCAGTACCTGCTCGATATCACTGCTCGGATGACGGCGAATCAGACGCGTTTCCGATGCACTGTAATTCGACAGCCCGCGCGCGACTTCATGACCGGCCTCGTCCACGCAGGCAATCACTTCGCCCCGCGCAAACGTGCCTTCAACGTCGATTACGCCGATCGGCAGCAAGCTCTTGCCCTCTTCAATCAGTTTCTTGCACGCGCCCGCGTCGATCACCACCCGCCCACGCACCTGCAAATGGTCTGCCATCCACTGCTTGCGGGCCGTGAGCACCGCCGTGCGTGCCACCAACTGCGTACCGATGGCCTCGCCACTCGCCAGACGCACGAGCACGTCGGCCTCGCGCCCCGAAGCGATCACGGTATGCGCCCCGCTGGTCGCGGCACGCTTGGCCGCGAGAATCTTGGTCAGCATGCCACCGCGGCCAATATTGGAGCCCGCACCGCCGGCCATCGCTTCCAGACGCTCGTCCCCCGCCTCGGCTTCGTGCACGAACTCGGCATCCGCATGCTTGCGCGGATCGGCCGTGTACAGGCCCGATTGATCGGTCAGGATGACCAGCGCGTCGCCGTCGATCAAATTCGTCACGAGCGCGCCCAGCGTGTCGTTGTCGCCGAATTTGATTTCATCGGTCACGACCGTGTCGTTCTCGTTGATGATCGGCACCACCCCCAGACGCAGCAAGGTCAGCAAGGTCGTTCGTGCGTTCAGATAGCGCTCGCGGTCGGCGAGATCGGCATGCGTGAGAAGAATCTGTGCGGTTCGTACCCCGTACTCCGCGAAACGGGTCTCGTAGACCTGCGCCAGGCCCATCTGGCCCACGGCAGCCGCGGCCTGCAGTTCGTCGATGGCCTTCGGACGACGCACCCAGCCCAGACGCTGCATCCCCTCCGCAATCGCGCCCGAACTGACGAGCACCACCTGCTTTGGCGAGCGAGCCTCGCCACCTTGGCGCAGCGCGGCGATCTGTTGAGCCCATCGCGCAATCGCGACATTGTCCAGCCCGCGACCATCGTTGGTCACGAGACTGGATCCCACTTTCACCACGAGCCGCCTGGCATCGGCGATGACCGAACGCATGGAACTGGATTCTCCTGCGAATGTACTGGGAAGACAGGCTGCGACAGCAGCCCGACCGCCGGCGTTGGCGCAATCGTCCCGAGATGCCCGACCGATCCGACGGTTCCGACGGATCCGACAAGCAGCCACATCGCCAGCGTTTGAGTGAGGTGGAGTTTACGCCTTTGGCGTGTCGTCCGGGGGCGTTGGCGGTGTTGCGTCAGCCACGGGGGCCGTGCTGCCCTCGCGAAAGCGCGGGTCCAGCGCGGCGTCTTCCATGGCCTCTTCGACGGCGCCGCGCTGTTGATACAGATACTCCTGCACCGCCAGACACAGCTTCTCGCAGCCCTCGCCCGTCAAGGCGGAGATCTCGAAGGTCGGACCGTCCCACCCGTAGCGCTTCAGGAAGTCGGCGACGCGCTCGGCGCGTTCCGCCTCAGGCAGCATATCGACCTTGTTGAGCACCAGCCAGCGAGGCTTCTGGAACAACTGCTCGTCGTACTTCTGCAACTCGAGAACGATGGCCTGGGCGTCCGCCACCGGATCGACACCTTCGTCGAACGGCGCGATGTCCACGATATGGAGCAACAAGCCGGTACGTTGCAAGTGACGCAGGAACTGATGCCCGAGGCCTGCGCCTTCGGCAGCGCCTTCGATCAGACCGGGGATGTCCGCAATCACGAAGCTCTTGCCCGGCGCGGTGCGCACGACCCCCAGATTGGGGTGCAACGTCGTGAACGGGTAGTCTGCGATCTTCGGACGCGCATTCGAGACCGACGCGATAAACGTCGACTTGCCCGCGTTGGGCATGCCGAGCAGACCGACGTCTGCGAGCACCTTCAGCTCGAGCTGGAGCATGCGACGCTCGCCCGGTTTGCCTTCCGTCTTCTGACGCGGCGCGCGGTTCGTGCTCGACTTGAAATGGAGGTTGCCCAGACCGCCCGCACCACCTTGCGCGAGCACGACTTCCTGACCATGTTCGGTCAAGTCGGCGATCGTCTCGCCCGTGTCCATGTCGCTGATGATGGTGCCGACCGGCATGCGCAGGTAGATGTCCTCGCCGCCCTTGCCGTAGCAATCCGAGCCTCGACCGGATTCCCCGTGCTTCGCGAGATGCTTCTTCGAATACCGGTAATCGATCAGGGTGTTGATATTGCGATCCGCCACGGCAAACACGCTGCCGCCGCGACCGCCGTCGCCGCCGTCGGGTCCGCCGAACGGAACGAATTTCTCACGGCGCATCGATGCCGAGCCATTGCCGCCGTTCCCGGCGATCACCTCGATACGCGCTGCGTCAATGAATTTCATGTAGGTTCGTTTCGCTCAATCGACCGTCCGCAGACGATCCTAACACTGTCAGATGGCCCGCCCCGGGCGCCGAATTCGCTGCACACAGGCGGGAAAAACAAAAAAGGCTCCGCATGAGAGCGGAGCCTTTTGGTGGCAAAAGGCTTAGCTTACGCTGCCGGCACCACGCTAACCACTTGCTTCTTCGCTGCGCCCTTGATGGCGAATTGCACATGACCGTCGGTCAGCGCAAACAGCGTGTGGTCCTTACCGATACCGACGTTTTCGCCGGCATGCATACGAGTACCGCGTTGGCGAACGATGATGCCGCCAGCCAGGATCGCCTGACCGCCGTACACCTTCACGCCGAGGCGCTTCGACTCGGAATCGCGGCCGTTACGGGACGAACCGCCTGCTTTTTTGTGTGCCATGACTTAACTCCTTACCTAGCTCGATCGATTAGCCGTTGATGCTGTCGATGCGCAGCTCGGTGTAGTTTTGGCGATGGCCTTGACGCTTTTGGTAGTGCTTGCGACGGCGCATCTTGAAAATCTTCACCTTGGGGTGACGACCTTGGGCGATAACGGTAGCCTTGACGGAAGCCCCACTGACCAACGGCGCACCGAACTTAATCGATTCGCCCTCGCCTACGGCGAGAACCTGGTCGATGGTGATTTCTGCGCCAATGTCAGCCGGTATCTGTTCTACTTTGAGTTTTTCGCCAGCAGCAACCTTGTATTGCTTGCCGCCGGTTTTTATGACCGCGTACATTGTTGAACCTCACTCATAAACAAGAGAATTTTCCGTGCAGGCCGAGGGTCCCGAAAGGACTCGACTTTCCAGCCCATCACACCGCTGCAGACCGTCATACCGAAGTATTTTCGGACTTGACGCAGAGAATGCGCGCACGAAAACCGGGGATTATACAGACTTTATCCTTTTGCGTCAAAGACTTCCGTGAAACCGGTCAATCTGCGGGGCTGGTCCCCGAAAGTCGCCGCGCCCACTATATAATTTGGGGCGAATTTTTCCTCACCCGAGCCTTGTCTTGACTGCTTCGACTTCTCCCCAGAACGTACTGGCCGCCATCGCCGACGACATGCGTGCCGTCGACCAGCTTATCCGCCATCGGCTGGCCTCCGAGGTGGTCCTGATCAATCAGATCTCGGAGTACATCATCAACTCGGGCGGCAAACGACTGCGCCCGGCGTTGCTGTTGCTCGTGTCGGGTGCGCTTGGCGTCACGTCGCCGCATCGCTTCGAGTTGGCGGCAGTCATCGAGTTCATCCACACGTCAACGCTGCTGCACGACGACGTTGTCGACGAATCCGACCTGCGCCGCGGCAAGCAAACGGCGAATGCGCTGTTCGGCAATGCGGCATCGGTCCTGGTGGGCGACTTCCTGTATTCGCGCTCGTTCGAAATGATGGTGAGCGTGGACAACATGCGCGTGATGCAGATTCTCGCGCGCGCGACCAATGTGATCGCCGAAGGTGAAGTGCTGCAGTTGCTGAACATGCACGACCCCGACGTTGACGAAGCACGCTATCTCCAGGTCATCAAATACAAGACCGCCACGCTGTTCGAGGCCGCGACGCAACTCGCTGCCGTGCTCGCCAACGCCGACGCCCAAATCGAAGCGGCCGTGCGGGAATACGGCGGGCGACTCGGCACCGCATTCCAGTTGATGGACGACTGGCTCGATTACGCAGGCGACACCGACGCGATGGGCAAGAACGCGGGCGACGATCTGCGCGAGGGCAAACCGACGCTGCCGCTCATTCATGTCTTGCAACATGGCACCGCTGAAGAGCGCGCGCTCGTACGTGAAGCCATCGAGAACGGCGGCACCGATAAGTTCGATCCGATTCTCGCCGCGATCACCCGCACCGGCGCACTCGACTACACGTTGGCGCGTGCCAAGGAAGAGGCCGACGCCGCAGCACAGATTATTTCCACACTCCCCTCTTCCCAATACAAAAATAGCCTGCTAGAATTGTGTTCTTACTCGATAGCGCGACGCACTTAACGGCGAAGCAGCAGTATCGAAGCGGGGTGTAGCTTAGCCTGGTAGAGCGCTACGTTCGGGACGTAGAGGCCGGAGGTTCGAATCCTCTCACCCCGACCACGATTTCCTTTGCTCGCGAGCAAAGCAAAAAAACCGCCGGACGTGTCCGGCGGTTTTTTTATGTCCGCTGCATTTGTCGTCCGTACGAATCACGCTATCCCAGCGCGCCGACGACGCTCCTCGAATGTCTCGGAGTCCATCGCGACGGCTCGCTTGAAGTCGGTCCGCCGGACGACGCGCGCGACGGGTTCATCCCCTCTGATATAGTGGCAACTCATTGTCACCCCCGCGCGCTTCGCGCACCCACACGCTTGGAAGCCTTGCCCTTATGGGCGCAGATTTGCGCCGTCGCCCTCCTGATCGTCTGCTCGGGATTCTTTTCCATTTCCGAAACGAGCATGATGGCGCTCAACCGTCATCGGCTGAAACATCTGGTACGGATGAACGTACACGGTGCCAAGGCGACGCAGGGGCTTCTCGCCCGCACCGAGGACCTGCTCTCGACGATCCTCGTCGGCAATAACGTCATCAACACCGTCGTTCCGGTACTCACCACATCGGTTGCGGTGCGCTATTTCGGAAACGACGCGCTCACCCTGTCGCTTGCGACGGCGCTGATCGCGTTGCTTATCATTATCTTCGCCGAGATCGGCCCGAAGATTGTCGGTGCAACGTATCCCGAACGCATCGCGTTACCGGCCAGCACGATGCTCAAGCCGATCGTGACGGTGGCTACACCGCTCGTATGGGTACTCAATGGCTTCGTGCGCGGCATGTTGCGTATGCTGCGCATCGACACGCGCCGTGCAGCCAGCGAAGCGCGCCTCTCTACGGAGGAGTTGCGAACCATCGTGCTCGAGGCCAGCAATTACATGCCGACCAAGCCGCGCAGCGTGCTGCTCAACCTGCTCGATCTCGAGAACATCACGGTCGACGACGTGATGGTGCCGCGCGCGCGTATCGAGGCGCTCGATATCTCGGCGCCGCTCGACACAATCCTCTCGCAGCTCGAGACCTGCTATCACAACAAGTTGCCGGTCTACGACGGCGACATCGATCGCATCGTCGGCATTCTGCCGGTACGCCGCACGCTTGCGGCCCTGCGGCACCCGGACGACCTCTCTGCGGATACGTTGCGCGCGTTGCTTGTCGAGCCGTATTTCATCCCCAGCGATACGCCTGCGCTGCGTCAGCTCCAGTACTTCCAGGAGAACCACCGGCGCGTGGGACTGGTCGTCAACGAATACGGCGAAGTCGAAGGACTGCTGACCACCGAAGACATCATCGAGGAACTCATCGGTGAGTTCACGACAAGCGTGCCGGGCACGGGCGGAAGCCGCTCAGGCTGGACGTCGGACGACGATTGCCTGGTCAGCGGCGGTGTGGGGCTGCGCGATCTGAACCGCCGGCTGGGTCTGCATCTGCCGACCGATGGACCGAAGACCCTCAACGGCCTGATCCTCGAAGTGCTGCGTGAAATTCCGGAAGCGGCCGTTAGCCTGGAAGTCGGTGGCGTGCGCATGGAGATCGTGCAGATCGACAATCAGGCGATCAAAATGGTGCGTCTGTTCAAGCCAAGCGCACGATCGGCGTCACACGGTTGAGTCGCACCCGCTCACTTCACGTGACGTCCGCCCATTTTTCGGGCAATTCCGATTGAGCCACCCCGGGGTTTTGACGAGACTGTAGCTTCACGCAGCACTCGTCAAACCCCGTCATGTCATTTCACGTTTCCGAATCCGCAGACACCGCGACGCTGCCCAACGAGCGCGCCGCCGTCACGGCGTCCGCCGAGTCGCGCGGTCCGCGCGAAGCCGCCACGCCGTTGCAGCTACTCGATCAGATGCTGGGCGAGGCCGTCCGGGCGGGCGCGTCCGACGTGCATTTCGAACCGATGGCACAACGCTTTCGCGTTCGATTGCGCATCGATGGCCATCTGCAAGAGCACGGCGATGTGCCCTTGCCGTGGCGCGACATGCTCGTCTCGCGACTCAAGGTGCTCGCCAATCTGGATATCGCACAGAAGCGTCTGCCGCAGGACGGGCGCATGGTCTGGCGCGAAGCGGGCGAACCGGTGGAGTGCCGCGTGAGCGCGCTGCCGACGCTGCACGGCGAGAAGCTTGTCGTGCGCTTGCTCGACGGTGCCAAGGTCCCGCTCTCGCTGGAAGGGCTCGGCTACACGCCGACGCAATATCTTGCGCTCACGCGTGCGATTGCCCGTCCGCACGGCATGGTTCTGTTGACCGGTCCAACGGGGAGCGGCAAGACCGTCTCACTCTACAGTTGTCTGCGCCGAATCAACGACACGTCGCGCAACATCGTCACCATCGAAGATCCGGTGGAGATTCGCTTGCCGGGTGTCACTCAAGTCAATGTCAATGAGCGCGCCGGGCTGGATTTCGCCACGGCCCTGCGCGCATTTCTCCGGCAAGATCCCGACGTGCTCGTCGTCGGCGAGATCCGCGACGCGCAAACCGCCGAGATTGCCGTACAGGCGGCGCAGACCGGACACCTTGTCTTCGCGACCGTTCATGCGAACGATGCGCCCAGCACCCTCGCGCGATTGTTCGACCTCGGTGTGGCGCCGTTCAACCTGTCGTCGACACTGCTGCTCATCAGCGCACAACGGCTACTCCGACGACGATGTCCGGCGGGATGCGAGCCCGGCCGCGCGCCGACAGCCGCCACACGGACCGGACACCCCTGCATGCGCTGCCACGGCACCGGCTTCGCCGGGCGCATTGGCGCGTTTCAAGTGATGCCGATCAGCGCAGCACAGGCGGCCAACATCGCGCAGGCCCGCAGTCCGCACGATCTGGCCGCACAAGCACAAAGCGAGGGTGTCATGACCCTGCGTGAGGCGGGACGCTGGCATGTCGCCACGGGCACCGTCAGCGAGGAGGATGTCGATGCGACGACCCCTGATTGAGTTCGACCCACAGCGCACGTGGCGCCGTGCCGCGCACCGATCGACGCGTGGATGGCGCGTACTTTCGGGGCCATCGCGCCGAAAATTGCCCTACGCCGCAACGCACCGAGGTCGCCCATGCAGCGTATGACGCAGCCCCGCCGTTGGCACTGGCAAGGTCGCGATGCCGACGGACAGCGTCGTCAAGGCGAGGTGATCGCCCACGGCGAAGCCGCCGCGCGTCTGATGTTGCGCGACCCGCGCCTGACGGTCACGCATCTGCGTCCTGGGCGCAGATACACGCCGGCGGGACGCGTCGGCACCGCAGACGCCACCGACCTGGTCCGGCGTCTCGCCACGCTGTTGGGCGCGGGCGTTACGCTCACGGCAGCGCTCGACATACTCGCACGCGGTGCCCACGCGCGAGGGCTCAAGCGGCTGGCGTCCGACATTGGGCTGGAGGTCGGGCAAGGGCACCCGCTGGCGCAGGCCATGGCCCGGGCCGGCCATCGATTCAGCACCGTCGATTGTCAGTTGATAGCGGCCGCTGAATTGAGCGGGCAACTCGGCCCGACGCTCGCTCGCCTGAGCGCACACTACGATCACGCGCGAAGCGTGCGAGAGAAACTCCAGCGTGCGCTCGCCTACCCGTCGACGGTGTTGGTCGTCGCGCTGGCGGTCGTGGTCGCGTTGCTGCATTGGGTGATCCCGGAGTTCGAGCGCCTGTTTGCCAGTGCCGCTGGCGGGGGCATGCCCCTGCCGCCGCTCACGCGATGGCTCATCGATATCTCACGCGCGTCGCTCACGAACGGGCCATGGCTACTGGCCGCCCTGGGGGCCGCAGGGTTGGTCATGGCCGCGGCATTGCGGCGCAGCACACGCGCGCGACATCTCCGGGATCGCCTGATCTTGCGGCTGCCGGGCGCGGGCAAGATCATCCGCATGTTGAGCGCCGCACGATGGGCCAGAACGCTTGGCACATTGCTTGACGCGGGCGTCGCCCTCCCCGACGCGATGGACGCCGCCGCGAGCGCATGCGGCAATCTCGCGATGCAGCGTGCGGCGCATGACGTGCATCGCGCAGTTTCACGCGGCGCGCGCCTTGCGACGTCGCTCGAGGCCGATGCGCGCTGGCCGCTGGTCATCGCACAACTGAGCGTGATCGGCGAGGAATCGGGTACACTCGGGCGCATGCTCAATCAGGCCGCAGGCCTGCTCGACGAAGAGGCCTCGCATGCGCTGGTCAACGCCTGCGCGACGCTGGAACCCATGATGATTACGTTTCTCGGCCTGCTGATCGGCGGCATGGTCCTCGCCATGTATCTGCCGATGTTCCAACTCGGATACGGTGTCGCATGAACGGTTACGCAGAGCCGCTGCTTGTCGATTGGCTGGCGCAGTTGCAACCTCACTGGCGCCTCGTCCTCTTCGCGGCGTTGGGCGTCGTGGCCGGGCTTGGCCTCGATGTGATCGTGCGACGTGTGCCGGTCGCTGTTGAACGGGCCTGGATCGAGGAGATGCGGGCTGCGGACGCGGCGAACGCCTCACCGCTTCGCGCCCCCTCGCATCAGACCGACCTGCCCGCCGAGACGATGGCGCTCGCGTCCCCCGTCGCCAGGTCGCCATCACCCACCCTGTCACCCAACCCGTCTCCCACCCCGTCTCCCATTACCGTATCGCCACGCCGCTGCCAGTTGTCGCTCCTCAGCGGTGTGCTGAGCGCCGCCATTGCGTGGCGCTTCGGCCCCACCTGGCAGAGCGTCGGCGCACTCGGACTCGTCTGGACGCTCGTCGCGCTCGCGTACATCGACCACGACACCCAGCTCCTGCCCGACATCCTGACGCTGCCGCTGCTGTGGGCTGGCTTGCTGTGCAATCTGCGGCACTGGTTCGCGGCGCTCCCGACGGCGGTCATTGGGGCCGCGCTCGGCTATCTGAGTCTGTGGGCCCTGTACTGGGTGTACTGGTGGCTTCGACGCCGGGAGGGCATGGGCTTCGGCGACTTCAAGCTATATGCTGCGCTGGGCGCATGGTTCGGCTGGACCGCGTTGCTGCAGATCCTGACGCTCGCCTGCCTACTCGCCATTGTTGTCGCGGGCAGCGCATGGCTCACCGGACGCTTGCGCAGCGATCAAATGTTTCCGTTCGGGGCTTTTCTCGCAGCGGCGGGCATCATCACGCTTTTCGGCGGCAACGGATTGATGATCTGGATCGGAGGAACGCCATGACTTACGCCATCGGCCTGACCGGGGGCATCGGCAGCGGCAAGACGACGGTGGCCAATCTATTCGCCACGCACGGCATCGCCATCATCGACACCGACGCCATCGCGCACGGCATTACCGCCCCAGGCGGCGCGGCCATGCCTGCGATCCGGCGCGAGTTCGGCGACGCCTTCGTGGCCCCGGACGGCTCGCTCGACCGCGCGCGCATGCGCGAAGCCGTCTTCACCGACGACGCAGCGAAAGCCCGTTTGGAGGCCATTACCCATCCCCTGATCCGCACGGAGTGCGAGCGGGCTGCCGCGCAGGCGCCAGGGCCCTATCTGATTTTCGTCGTGCCTCTGTTGGTGGAATCCGGCACGTGGCGTGAGCGCGTGCAGCGCGTGCTCGTCGTCGACTGCTCAGAGGAAACGCAAATCGCGCGCGTCATGTCGCGAAACCGGTTCGCGCGCGAACAGGTGCAGGCGATCATGGCGCGCCAGGCAACGCGTGCACAGCGGCTCGCCACAGCCGACGACGTTATCGACAACGACATCCAGCACGCGCCGCTCGCGCCGCAGGTCGACCGATTGCATGCAGCGTATCTGAAGCTCGCGGCGCAGGCAGGTGGCCGTTGATCGACGTCCGTGGCCCCGTTTATCGCACGCGTCGTACGGGCCACCCTCGATTGAGCGCCCACTCGCGTTGCGCCTCAACAGATTCCGGCATTAGAATGTCGCCATTACGCTGAAAAGCGCCAACTTCTGGGCCGACGCGCTTGATCCTGTACGAATATCCGCTCAACGAACGCATTCGCACGCTGCTTCGGCTAGAAGAGCTGTTCGGGCGCTTTGCCTTTTTCGTCGCGCAGGATCAGCCGCTCGATCACCATGCGGCGCTGATCACGATGTTCGAGATCGCCGACATCGCCGGGCGCACCGATCTGAAGAACGAACTGGTCAAGGAACTCGACCGGCAACGTCAGACGCTGACGACCTATCGCGGCAATCCCGATATCGCCTCCGACGCGCTCGAACAGTTCATCGGTGAAGTCGAGCAAGCCATTGCTAATCTCAATCAGATTCCCGGCAAGCCCGGCCAGCATCTGAACGACAACGAATGGCTTGCGAGCATACGCAGTCGCTCGGTGATACCGGGCGGCACGTGCCGCTTCGACCTGCCGTCGTATTACGCGTGGCGGCATAACGACGCCGAACAACGGCGTCGCGACATCGACAAGTGGATCGGCCCGCTGCTGCCGATACGCGAGGCGATCAACATCGTGCTGGGCCTTGCCCGCGAGTCAGGTCACGCCAGCAAGGCCATGGCGCAGCAAGGCAGCTACCAGCAAATGCTGACGGGGCGCGTCTATCAACTCATGCAGGTGCGTGTCGTGCCCGAACTGCGCGTCATTCCCGAAGCCAGCGCCAACAAATACATGCTCTGGGTGCGCTTCACCACTCAGGACGGCGATCTGAAGCCGCGTCCGGTCGACAGCGACGTGCCGTTTCTGCTGACACTCTGCAATCTGTAAGCCCATGACGACTGTCGTCAACTGTCCGACTTGCGGCAAAAAGGTGGTTTGGGGACCGCAGGCCAAATTCCGCCCCTTCTGCTCGGCGCGTTGCAAGCAGATCGACATCGGCGCGTGGGCGGCGGAAAAGTACACCATCCCCGCCGCGTCGCCGGACGACCCTTCGCAAGACGCTCCGCTCGATCCGACACAGGGCTGACGCGGTAATACGTTACGAAAGCAATCGGTCGAACCCAACGCAAAAGGCACCCTTCGGGGTGCCTTTTGCATGTTGGTGCATGTCTGGAGGAATAGCGCATCGCAGGCTTGCCGACAACCCGGCGACGCCGCTCACCGCTATGACTTCGCGGCGATCTCCTCGGCGAGCCACGTCAGCGGCGGCAGCGCGGCCGGCAGCAGCGGCTCGACGCTCACCGGCGGACGCTCCCACGCCAACGCCTGCCCTTCCTTGCCATGCGGCTCGCCCTTCCATGCCGTCACTTTGCAGAAATGCAGGCGCACGTAGGCATGGGGATAATCGTGTTCCAAAACACGCCACGGGGCGCATCGCTCGACCGTCACACCCAGTTCCTCGTGCAACTCGCGCGCGAGCGCTGCGGCAACCGACTCGCCCGCTTCGAGCTTGCCCCCTGGAAATTCCCAATAACCGGCGTACGGCTTCCCGGCGGGACGCTGACCGAGGAGCACCGTGCCATCGGGGCGCACCATCACGCCAACGGCCACTTCCGTGATGAGACGCCCATCGGGCGCATAGCGTTTCGATTCTGTCATATCACTGCGCGATAACTGCGGATTTTATGATCGGACGAGCAAGGCGCGAGCGATGCATCCAAACGCCCGCTCGCCGAATCGTTACGATGCGTGCGAGGCGCTACGCTGCTTGCCCGCCCAGTCGCGCGCAAACTGGAACGCCACGCGGCCCGAACGCGAACCGCGCTCCAGCGCCCAAATCAGGGCCTCGTGACGCGCATCGTCAGTTTGATCGGCCGGCACACCGAAATGTTGCAACCAGTGACCGACGATCGTCAGGTAGTCGTCCTGCTTGAACGGATAGAAGCTCACCCACAGCCCGAAACGCTCGGACAGCGAGATCTTTTCCTCGATCACTTCGCCAGGATGAATCTCACCGTCCTCGGTATGGCGATAACTCTCGTTATCCTTCATGTATTCGGGCAGCAGGTGACGGCGATTCGACGTCGCATAGATCAGCACGTTGTCGGACTGTGCAGCGACCGAGCCGTCGAGCGCCACCTTCAGGGCCTTGTAGCCCGACTCGCCGTCTTCGAACGAGAGGTCGTCGCAGAACACGACAAAGCGCTCGGGACGCTGCGAAATCAGATCGACGATATCGCCCAGATCGACAAGGTCATCCTTGTCGACTTCGATCAGGCGCAGGCCTTCCGGGGCGTACTGATTCAGGCAGGCCTTGATGAGCGACGACTTGCCCGTGCCGCGCGCGCCGGTGAGCAGCACGTTGTTGGCGGGCTCGCCACGCACGAATTGGCGGGTATTCTGCTCGATCAACCCTTTTTGGCGCTCGATGTTCTGCAAATCGCCCAGCGTAATGCCGGACACGTGTGCCACGGGCTGCAGAAACCCGCGCCCCTGTTTCTTGCGCCAGCGAAACGCCACGGCGGCATTCCAGTCGATCTCGGGAGCGCCGGGGGGCAGCAGCACCTCCAACCGGGCCAGCACGCCTTCCGCGCGCGTAAGAAACTGCTCGAGCTTGTCCATGCTTGGAAATCCCTGCGCCGCTCAGGGGCGCGTGTGCCGACGCTTCGTCGTGTTGTCGTTTCCTGTCGCTGTGCGTTGCGGTGCTTTTGCCACTCGCCAACGATGTGCCGGCATTGCCGGCCACTTCCACCGACGCATGGCCGATGCCGGTCGGGCGTCGGCCTTCTGCGCCAACGGCCCGGTCTCCGGTGAGAGACGCGCAGCCGTCGCGTCAGGGCTCAGGAGCGGTAATCCGCGTTGATGCTTACGTAGTCGTGCGAGAGGTCGCACGTCCACAACGTTGTGGCGGCGTCGCCGCGGCCGAGCACCACACGGACCGTGATCTCGCTTTGCTTCATCACGCGCTGCCCGTCTTCCTCACGGTATTCGGCATTGCGGCCGCCCGCGCGGGCGACCAGCACGTCGTCCAGATAGAGGTCGATCTTGCTGACGTCGAGGTCGTTCACGCCCGCATAGCCGATTGCGGCCAAAATGCGGCCCAGATTCGGATCGGACGCGAAGAACGCAGTTTTCACCAGCGGCGAATGCCCGATGGCGTAGGCAATCTGACGGCACTCGGCCACGTCGCGACCGCCTTCGACCGTCACGGTGATGAATTTGGTCGCCCCTTCACCGTCTCGCACGATGAGCTGCGCCAGCTCCTGCGAGATCGACAGCAAGGCGTCACGGAATGCGGCGAAGGCCGGCGTGTCGGTGCTGGCAATTTCCGGCAGATCGGTTTGGCCGGTGGCCGCTACGATGAACGAGTCGTTGGTGGACGTATCGCCATCGATGGTGATGGCGTTGAACGAGCGGTCCGCGACGTACTTCACGAGCGCGTCGAGCACCGGTTGCGCCACGCGTGCGTTGGTGCCAACGAAGCCGAGCATGGTCGCCATGTTCGGCTTGATCATGCCCGCCCCCTTGCTGATCCCCGTCAAAACGAGGGTCTTGCCATCGATCACGATCTCGCGCGACGCCGCCTTGGGCAGCGTGTCGGTCGTCATGATCGATTGGGCGGCCTCGTACCAGTGCGCGGGCGCCAGATTGGCGATGGCCTGCGGCAGGCCGGCGACCAGACGGTCGACCGGCAGCGGCTCGAGAATCACGCCCGTCGAGAACGGCAGAATCTGGTTCGAATCGACTGACAACAGCTTGGCCAGCGCATCGCACGTGGCGCGTGTGGCCACCATGCCCGGCTCGCCAGTGCCTGCGTTGGCGTTACCCGTGTTGACGACAAGCGCGCGAATGCCCGCGTGCGCGGCCAAATGCGCCTTGCATACCGTCACCGGTGCGGCGCAAAAGCGGTTCGTCGTGAAAACGCCGGAAACCGTGCTACCGGCGGCCAGTCGCATGACCAGCACGTCCTTGCGGTTCGGTTTGCGGATATTGGCTTCGGCCCAGCCCAGTTCGACGCCCGGAACGGCGCGAAGTTGAGAGGCTTCGATCGAGGGGAAATTGACGGCCATGTGGGTTCGCCCGCGAGAGTTAAGCGTTACAGCGCCCGCCCTGACGATGTCGGCACGACACGCCGCCGGGGCGGCGGTTGATCGGTGCGGCCGGTCGAAAAACCGGCGCTGCAAACGACGCGGCGCCGTTCATGAGTCGGCGCCGCGTCGATCGGTTCACATCTTAAGACAGTTTGCCGTGGCAGTGCTTGAATTTCTTGCCGCTGCCGCACGGGCACGGATCGTTGCGGCCCACCTTCGGCAACAAGTCGTTGCCTGCCGCCGCTGCGCCCGCCGCGTGGGCGAGTGCCGCGATCACCGGACGACCGGCGTCTTCATCGACTTCGCCGCCGACCGTCTCGAGTTCGTCGTGCTTGAACTCGATATTGATGAGCCCGCCTGCGTTTTCATCGAGCGACTCCGTCGCCTGCTCAAGCTCTTCCTGCGACTGGATGCGCACGTTCATGATGACGCGTGTGACTTCCAGCTTGATGGTCTCGAGCAATTGCGCGAACAGCTCGAACGCTTCGCGCTTGTACTCCTGCTTCGGATTCTTCTGCGCATAACCGCGCAAATGGATCCCCTGGCGCAGGTGGTCGAGCGCCGCCAGATGCTCGCGCCAGTTCGAATCCACGCTCTGAAGCATGACCGAGCGCTCGAAACCGGAGAACGACTCGCGCCCCACCTGTTCGACCTTGGCGTTGTAGGACGCTTCGGCCGCTTCCATGACTTCCTTGAGGATATCGTCGTCGTCGACTTCGTCCGAGCCCTCGATACGCGACTGCAGTGGCAGATCGAGCTGCCACTCTTCGCGCAGCACGGTCTCCAGCGTCTTCAGGTCCCACTGCTCTTCGACCGTGCCGACCGGCACATGGGTCCGCACCAGATCCTGGAACACGCTCTGACGCATGCCCGCAATCGTTTCGGAGACGTCTTGCGCCTCGAGCAGTTCATTGCGCTGCTGATAGATCACCTTGCGCTGGTCGTTGGAAACGTCGTCGTACTCCAGCAGTTGCTTGCGCACGTCGAAGTTGCGCGCTTCGACCTTGCGCTGCGCCGACTCGATCGAGCGTGTGACGATACCCGCCTCGATGGCCTCGCCTTCCGGCATCTTCAGGCGATCCATGATCGCGCGCACGCGGTCACCCGCGAAAATGCGCAGCAGCGGATCTTCCAGCGACAGATAGAAACGCGACGAGCCGGGATCGCCCTGACGCCCCGAACGACCGCGCAACTGGTTGTCGATACGACGCGATTCGTGACGCTCGGTGCCGATGATGTGCAGACCGCCAGCCGCCTTCACCTGCTCGTGCAGGCCCTCCCACTCGTCCTGCAACTGCTTGATGCGGGCTTCCTTGTCGGCGTCCGACAGACTTGCATCCAATTCGATGAAGGACGACTGCTTCTCGACGTTACCGCCCAGCACGATGTCGGTACCGCGACCGGCCATGTTCGTGGCGATGGTAATGACACCCGGGCGGCCCGCCTGTGCAACGATCTCGGCTTCGCGAGCGTGCTGCTTGGCATTGAGCACCTGATGCGGCAACTTTTCGCGCGTGAGGAGTTGCGAGAGATATTCCGACGTCTCGATCGACGTCGTGCCCACGAGCACCGGCTGCCCCCGCTCCACACAATCGCGGATGTCCTTGATGACGGCGTCGTACTTTTCCTTGGACGTCTTGTAGATCTGATCCTGACGATCGATCCGCTTGGGGTTGCGGTTGGTCGGGATCACGACCGTCTCGAGACGGTAGATTTCGTTGAATTCGAACGCTTCCGTGTCTGCCGTGCCGGTCATGCCCGACAGCTTGCCGTACATGCGGAAGTAGTTCTGGAACGTGATCGAGGCGAGCGTCTGGTTCTCGTGCTGGATCGAGACGCGCTCCTTCGCTTCCACCGCCTGATGCAGACCTTCGGACCAGCGACGGCCGGCCATCAGACGGCCGGTGAACTCATCGACGATGACGATCTCGTCGTTCTGCACCACGTAGTGCTGATCCTTGTGGAACAGCGTGTGCGCGCGCAATGCGGCGTACACGTGATGCATGAGCGTGATGTTCTGCGGCGCGTAGAGACTGTCGCCCTCGGCGATCATGCCCCACTCGGCCAGCAGTTGCTCAGCCTTCTCGTGACCGCGCTCGGTCAGGAACACCTGACGCGCCTTCTCATCGAGCGTGTAGTCGCCCGGCACTTCCACGCCTGTACCGTCCGATTTCTCTTCACCGATCTGGCGCTCGAGCATCGCCGGCAAGCGATCCATCTTCACATACAGCTCGGTGTGATCTTCGGCCTGACCGGAAATGATGAGCGGCGTGCGTGCCTCATCGATCAGAATCGAGTCCACTTCGTCGACGATGGCGTAGTTCAGTGTCCGCTGGACTCGCTGCTCGGTCTCGTAGACCATGTTGTCGCGCAAGTAGTCGAAACCGAACTCGTTGTTCGTGCCGTACGTAATGTCGGCCGCGTAAGCGGTCTGCTTCTGATCGTGCGCCATCTGCGACAGGTTGATACCCACCGACAGACCCAGGAAGTTATAGAGACGCGCCATCCACTCGGCGTCGCGCTGCGCCAGGTAATCGTTGACGGTCACGACGTGCACGCCCTTGCCCGAGAGCGCATTCAGATAGGCGGGCAACGTTGCGACGAGCGTCTTGCCTTCGCCCGTGCGCATTTCGGCGATCTTGCCGTAGTGCAGCACCATGCCGCCGATCAGCTGAACGTCGAAGTGGCGCATCTTGAGCACGCGCTTGCCAGCTTCACGGCACACGGCAAACGCTTCGACGAGCAGCGAATCCACGCTCGCCCCCTGGGCGATACGTTGCTTGAATTCCTCAGTCTTGCCGCGCAGTTGCTCGTCGCTCAGTTGGGCGATCTGCGGCTCGAGGGCGTTAATCGCCGTGACGGTTTTCTGGTACTGCTTGATGAGCCGCTGGTTGCGGCTGCCAAATACTTTTTTAAGAAGACCGGGAATCATCGGATCACTGGTTAGGGCGGCAAATGTCGTTCGCAATCGTGCAGACGGTCAGCGCGCGGAAGCTCACCCGCCGGACTCGTAGCCCATGGGTGTGCCAACCGCGCGATGCGCGTGCGCGTTGCGGGTCACCGGCGTTAGGCACTGGGGCCTCGCGCCGGTTCGATACCTATACTGCGAAAAATGGATTCTAGCATGCTGTCGCAGCACATCCCGGCGGTCCCTGACGCCGGTAGTTCGGTGTTTTCGGAGGTCCGGGCGCAGGCGACGCCCGATGGCGGGGTAAAATAGGGGCAATCTCTGTCTCATCATATGAAACGACCCAAAGCATCTCGCGTTGCCCGCCCGCTGACCGACCTTCTGTGCGCATCCGACGGCGCCGGTTCGCTGCTGGTCGCCGCCGAACAGCTCGGTCGACTGGAACGGGACGTTCACGCGCTGCTGCCTGCCGCGCTCACCGCCAGTGTGCGGCTTGCGCCGCCGCGCGACGGGGCGCTGGTGTTCCTCGTCGCCAACAACGCGCTTGCGGCGCGCCTGCGCCAGCAGACGCCGTCGCTGATCGAGGGTCTCGCTACGCGCGGCTGGCTGATCCGCACGATCCGCATCCGTGTGAGTATCGCGGCGCCCGAGCCGCAAAAGCCCCCCAAAGAGGCCAGACTGTCTCGCCAGGGCCTCGTCAGTCTGCGCGACCTGCGCGACGCGCTTGAACCGTCTCCACTTCGTGATGCGCTCGCCCGTCTCGTCGCCCGGCACTCTTACGGCGGTCCGCGCAAACCCTGACCCCGGTCGGGGCCGCCACAACGCTTCGCCAAATCGAGATACCCATATCTGTCGCCCGTCAAATAAAAAACGCCGGGAATTCCGGCGTTTTCGTTTGGTTACATCCACGCCGCGAGATGCGACGCTGTGCGCAGGCAGCTTACGCGAACTGCGTCTGCGGTTCGAACTGGAAGCCGCGCGGCGCGTCCTCGGCATGCTCGAACGTAACGATCTCGTAGGCGTCTTGGGCGAGAAGCTCGCGCAATAGCTGGTTGTTCAGACCGTGCCCCGACTTGTACGCCGTGTAAGACGCCAGCAGCGGGTGGCCAATCACGTAGAGATCGCCGATCGCGTCAAGCATCTTGTGTTTGACGAACTCGTCGTCGTAACGCAGACCGTCGTTGTTCAGAATACGGTACTCGTCGAGCACGATGGCGTTGTCCATGCTGCCACCGCGCGCCAAGCCCAACTCGCGCAGCATCTCGACTTCATGCGCAAAGCCGAACGTGCGGGCGCGCGCGATTTCCTTGGCGTAAGACGTTTCCGCAAAATCGACCTCGAGCGCCTGGCCCGTGCGATCCACCGCCGGGTGACGGAAATCGATCGTGAACTTGAGCTTGAAGCCCTCGTACGGATCGAGACGGGCAAACTTGTCGCCTTCGCGAATCTCGACCGGCTTCGTCACACGAATGAATTTCTTGGCCGCAGCCTGCTCTTCGATGCCCGCCGACTGAATCAGGAAAACGAACGTCGCAGCACTGCCGTCCATGATCGGAATTTCTTCGGCCGTCACATCGACATACAGGTTGTCGATGCCCAGCCCCGCACACGCCGACATCAAGTGTTCCACGGTGGACACCCGCGCACCATCCTTCTGCAACACCGACGCAAGACGCGTGTCGCCAATCGCCATTGCCGAGGCCGGAATCTCCACCGGAGGATTCAGGTCAGTGCGGCAAAAGACGATGCCCGTATTGGGCGGCGCCGGGCGCAGCGACAACTCGACCTTGCGACCGGAGTGCAAGCCGATGCCGACTGTCTTGGCGATGGATTTGAGAGTGCGCTGCTTGAGCATGCTATTTATTTAAACTATCGTGCGCTAAGGATCATAGAGTCAATTATATCAGATTGGCCCCTTCATCGCTGTGCCACAAACACAACGCTTCGTTACTAAACATTTTGAATTCTGCCCCCATCGGTACGTCTACGCCCATACGGAGAACAGAAATGGGCCATTTCGCTTGTCGATATCGGACTCAAGGCCGGGCGCGATGCCTTTTTCGGGGCACCCCGGCCGCTGCGACGGAGGCATGCCGCAGCGGCCGGGGGTACAGACTCGCGAGACCGGGTCCGGGACATCGAACGTTTACCCGTAACGTTCGTCGTCTGCGATGCGTTGACACCTCTTGCGACTCTGGCTGTCGCAGCCACAAGGCATCTTCCGACATCGCAACCTTGCTCTCTCGTCATTCGGACTCGTCTTGCGGCGCGCCTTCCCCACGCCAAAAGGCATGGTCATTGGAGCGACGCCGAATCCTCACGACGACCTGCGTAGGTCTCGCGATTCCCAACAAGGTGCGGCGGCGCCAGGCACTGGCACCTGGCCCGCGCGCAACCGTCAGTCGGCTTGCTTGCGCAGGAAGGCCGGAATGTCGTAAGTATCGACGCCCTTTTCCTGCAACGCGGCAACGTGCGAGGCTGCATTCTCGCGCGTGCTGCGCCACACCGCCGGCGTATCGAGCGCGCCGTAGTCCGTACCGCCCGCCTGACCGACGCTCGGCACATGGCCGCTGGCGATCGGCATGTTGTCGGTACCGGTCTTGAGCAACGTCATCGGTGCGGCGGCCTTCTTGGCGACCGCACGGCCCAGGCCGGTCGCCACCACGGTCACACGCAGGGCATCGCCCATCTTGTCGTCGTAGACGGTACCGAAGATCACGGTGGCGTCTTCGGCCGCGTAGCTCTTGATGGTGTTCATCACTTCACGCGTTTCCGACAGACGCAGCGAACGCGACGCCGTGATGTTGACCAGCACGCCACGCGCGCCCGACAGGTCCACGCCTTCAAGCAGCGGACTTGCCACCGCCTGCTCGGCGGCCAGACGCGCACGATCGACACCGGCAACGGTGGCCGTACCCATCATGGCCTTGCCTTGCTCGCCCATCACCGTCTTCACGTCTTCAAAGTCGACGTTCACCAGACCGTCGACGTTGATGATTTCGGCAATGCCGGCCACGGCGTTGTGCAGTACGTCATCGGCGCACTGGAAGCACTTGTCCATCTCGGCATCGTCGCCCATGACTTCGAACAACTTGTCGTTGAGCACGACGATCAGCGAGTCGACGTTGTCTTCCAGTTCCTGTGCGCCGGTCTCGGCCACGCGCATGCGCTTTCCGCCTTCGAACTCGAACGGCTTCGAGACCACGCCCACGGTCAAAATGCCCATTTCCTTGGCGATCTGCGCCACGACCGGTGCCGCCCCCGTGCCCGTGCCGCCGCCCATGCCGGCGGTGATGAACACCATGTGTGCGCCACGCAGCGCGTCGGCCACGCGCTCGCGGGCTTCGTCAGCCGCAGCACGGCCCATCTCCGGCTTGGCGCCCGCACCCAGACCGGTCTTGCCGAGCTGAATGCTCACGCTGGCCTGCGAGCGGCCCAGTGCCTGAGCGTCGGTGTTCATGGCGATGAATTCCACGCCTTGCACACCACGGTTGATCATGTGCTGGACGGCATTGCCGCCAGCGCCACCAACACCCACCACCTTGATGATGGTGCCGTTGGTTTCCGTTTCCAACATTTCGAAGTTCATAGCGCCTCCAGTGAAATAAAAGCAGATCCGGTACTGCTGGCCACGTGCTGCTCGGGTAAGCCGCGCGTGTTTTCAGTCCCGAATCCACGCCCCTCAAAAAACACCGTTAAAAATTGCTGAAGAACCAATCGCGCATGCGCGTCCAGACCTGATTCGCTTGCCCCGACTGCACCGCGACCTTGCGGCCGCGCATGCGCTGGGAACGTCCTTCGAGCAGCAGGCCCATCGCCGTTGCGTAGCGCGGGCTTCGCACCACGTCGGCAAGACCGCCCGCGTACTCGGGCACACCAATGCGTACCGGCTTGAGGAAGATGTCCTCGCCCAGCTCGACCATGCCCGGCATCATTGCCGCACCGCCGGTGAGCACAATGCCCGAGGACAACAGTTCTTCGTAACCCGACTCGCGCACCACCTGCTGCACCAGCGAGAACAATTCCTCGACACGCGGCTCGATCACCGCCGCCAGCGCCTGACGCGACAGCGTGCGCGGACCGCGCTCGCCCAGCCCCGGCACTTCGATCATCTCGTCGGGGTCGGCCAACGACTGCTTGGCGATGCCGTGCTGAATCTTGATGTCTTCCGCGTCTGGCGTCGGCGTGCGCACGGCCATCGCGATATCGCTCGTGATCTGATCGCCCGCAATCGGAATCACCGCCGTGTGACGAATCGCGCCTTCGCTGAAGATCGCGATATCGGTCGTGCCACCGCCGATGTCGATCAGCACCACGCCCAGTTCCTTCTCGTCTTCGGTGAGCACCGAAATGCTCGACGCCAACGGCTGCAGAATCAGATCGTTCACTTCGAGGCCGCAACGGCGCACGCACTTCACAATGTTCTGCGCCGCAGACACCGCGCCGGTCACGATATGCACCTTGACTTCCAGGCGGATGCCGCTCATGCCGATCGGCTCGCGCACGTCCTCCTGACCGTCGATGATGAATTCCTGCGTGAGGATATGCAGCACCTGCTGGTCGGTCGGGATGTTGATCGCCTTGGCCGTCTCGATCACGCGCGCCACATCGGTCTGCGTGACCTCCTTGTCCTTGATCGCCACCATGCCGCTCGAGTTGAAACTGCGGATGTGACTGCCGGCAATGCCCGTGAACACGTTGGTAATCTTGCAGTCGGCCATCAGCTCCGCTTCTTCGAGCGCACGCTGAATGGACTGCACCGTGGCCTCGATGTTCACGACAACGCCCTTCTTCAGGCCGCGCGATTCGCTTTGGCCGAGGCCAATCACTTCATAGCGGCCTTCAGGGCGGAGTTCGGCCACCACCGCCACGACTTTCGACGTGCCGATATCGAGGGCGACCAACAGATCCTTGTAATCTTTGCTCATAGCGTGTGTAAGTCCTGAAGTCTCACTGGCTTCGCTTCTGCCGCACGGCAGGTCGCACAACGGCCGGCTTTTGCGAATCCCGCTTTTGCACCGGTGTCGCGGCAAGTTTCTTGGCCTGATCCTCGCTCAAGAAACGCATGCCCGCCGCACGCACTGCAAAACCGTTCGGGTACCGCAGATCGGCATACTCGATCTGATTTCCCCAGCGCGCCGCTACCTGCGGATACGCCTGTACGAAACGCCGACTGCGCGTGGCGAGGGTCTCGGGCGAACGCTCCCGCCCCAGCGCCAGTTGCAGTCCCCCCGCGAGCCGAACGCTCCATGCATAACGCGTCGACAGCGTGACCGCTTCGGGTTTCAGTTTCAGCGGTGCGAACCACCGCACGAAGTCGTAGTACCGCGCGGTCACATCCTTTTCGCTGCCCGGCGGACCCGCAAACTCGGGCAGCTTGCCGTTGTCCTCGGCTTCCGCCAGGTTCGCCGCGAACAGCTCGCCGTCCACACTCACCAGACGGCCGTCGTTCCATGTGGCCAGCGGCTTGTATTCCTCGAGCGTCACCGCGAGTCGGTTCGGCCAGACGCGCCGCACGCTCGCATGACGCACCCAGGGCACGGCCTCGAACGCGGCTCGTGTCGCGTCCAGATCGATCGTGAAGAAGTTGCCCTTGAGCCGCGAAACGGCGTTCGCGCGCAAGGTCGGACCGTTGATGTGGGACACGTCCCCATCGATCTGGACCGCCTTGAGCGTAAAGATCGGCCGCTGAATCAGCCAATGCCCGCCCGCTGCGAGCGCCGCCAGCACGACAAGTGCGACGAGCGCACTCGCGATGGCGTTGAGCAGGCGTACGTTGTGCCACATGGCGATTTGCGTTCCGTATCGAGGCGTTCTTCAACGCGTTCAAGGTTTTACTCGGGTTTCCACTGCGCGTTCGGATGCAGATCGAGCGTCGCAGTTGCCAAAATTTCGACCACCAGGTCTTCGTACGACAGGCCCGCCGCTCGCGCCGAGATCGGCACCAGCGAGTGGCCGGTCATGCCCGGCGACGTGTTGATCTCAAGCAGGAACGGTTTGTTGTCACGCTTGCGCAGCATCACATCGGCGCGCGCCCAGCCACGGCAGCCGAGCACGAGGTAGGCGCGCAACACGAGGCGCTGCACTTCTTCCTGCAACGACACCGACAGCGGCGGCGGACATTCGTAACGCGTGTCGTCCTTGAAATACTTGTTCTGGTAGTCGTAGTTCGCGTCCGGCGCCACGATGCGGATCACTGGCAGCGCACGCGCGGCGGCCGCGCCCTTGGTGCCCACGCCGAGCACCGGCACGGTCAACTCGTCGCCATCGATGAACTCTTCGGCGAGAACGTCCGGATCGAGTACGGCGGCCTTCTCATAGGCGGCCTTCAGTTGCGACGCCTCGGTGACTTTCGTCAGACCGATGGTCGAGCCTTCACGCGAGGGCTTCACGATGAGCGGCAGGCCGAGGTCGCGGGCAACGGCATCGAAGTCGCTCTCGGCGTCGAGCATCGCAAAGCGCGGCGTCGGCAGCCCTTCGTTGATCCATACCCGCTTGGTCATTTCCTTGTCCATCGCCAGCGCGGAGGCCAACACGCCGCTGCCGGTATAGGGAATGCCCAGGTGTTCGAGCGCGCCTTGCAACGTGCCGTCTTCGCCGTACCGGCCATGCAGCGCGATGAACACGCGTTCGAACTTCTGCGCAGCGAGCGCCGCCAGGTCGTGCATGCCGGTATCGAAAGCATGCGCATCCACACCGCGCGAGCGCAGCGCTTCGAGCACACCGTTGCCCGAAATCAGCGAGATCTGACGCTCGGCCGAACGCCCGCCCATCAGGACGCCTACCTTGCCGAAACGTTTCGGATCGAAAGCACTCACGTCAGACTCCTTGCTCAACTTGCAGCTTGCCGGGCACCGCGCCGATGGAGCCGGCACCCATGGTGATAACGACGTCGCCCGCACGGGCGACCTGCAGAATGGCGTCGGGCAGTTGCGCAACGTCTTCCACGAAGACCGGTTCTACCTTTCCTGCCACGCGCAACGCGCGCGCCAGTGCGCGACCGTCGGCCGCCACGATGGGCGCCTCACCGGCCGAATAGACTTCGCCGAGCACAACCGCGTCGGCCTCGGAGAGCACCTTCACGAAGTCTTCGAAGCAGTCGCGCGTGCGCGTGTAACGGTGCTGCTGGAAGGCCAGGACAATACGGCGTCCCGGGAAAGCGCCGCGTGCGGCGGCGAGCGTCGCAGCCATCTCGACCGGGTGATGACCGTAGTCGTCGATCAGGGTGAACGTGCCGCCGCCGCTGGCCTTCGGCAGCGCGATATCGCCGTAGCGCTGGAAACGTCGGCCCACGCCGTGGAATTCGGCCAGCGCCTGCTGGATCGCGGCGTCGGGCACTTCGAGTTCGGTCGCAATCGCAATCGCCGCAAGGGCATTGCGCACGTTGTGCTCGCCGGGCAGATTCAGCGTAATGTCGAGCGGCGCGGCACCGTCGCCGAACCGGCGCAGCACGGTGAAGCGCATCTGTCCGGCGTGCGCGCGCACGTCGATGGCGCGCACCTGCGCGTCCTCCGACAGGCCGTATCGCACGATCGGCTTCGAGACGAACGGCAGAATTTCGCGCACGTTCGGGTCGTCCACACACAGCACGGCGATCCCATAGAACGGCAGACGCTGCGTGAAGGCGACGAACGATTGCTTCAAGCGAGCGAAGTCGTGTCCGTACGTGTCCATGTGATCGGCATCGATGTTGGTGACGACTTCGATGACCGGATTGAGATTCAGGAACGAGGCGTCCGATTCGTCGGCCTCGACCACGATGAAGTCGCCCGTGCCCAGCTTGGCGTTCGCCCCGGCGCTGTTCAGACGGCCGCCGATCACGAACGTCGGATCGAGCCCGCCCTGCGCGAGCACGCTCGCCACGAGACTCGTCGTGGTTGTCTTGCCGTGCGTGCCGGCAATGGCGATGCCTTGCTTCAGGCGCATGAGTTCCGCGAGCATCAGCGCGCGCGGCACGATGGGAATCTGGCGGGCACGGCCCGCGAGCACTTCCGGGTTATCGGCCGTGATGGCGGTGGACACGACGATGGCGTCCGCGCCCTCGATATGCTCGGCCGCGTGCGCGTGTGCGATGCGCGCGCCAAGGCCGGCGAGGCGTCGCGTCACGGCGTTGTCGCCGAGATCGGAGCCGCTCACCTGGTACCCCAGATTGAGCAACACCTCGGCAATCCCGCTCATGCCCGAGCCGCCAATGCCGACGAAGTGAATGTGTTTGACGATGTGTTTCATTTCAATCCTTGACCAGGGCCGCGCACACGCGCGCCACTTGTTCGGTGGCGTCCGGCTTGGCGAGCGCTCTGGCTTTCTCTCCCATCGCGAGCAGCGATTCGCGCGTCTGACGGCGCAACCACTCGGCCAGGGTCTCGACCGACAGCTCGCGCTGGTCGATCAGCGTTGCCGCGCCCTTGTCGGCGAGAAAACGCGCATTCGTTGTCTGATGGTCGTCGACCGCGTGCGGGAACGGCACGAAGAGCGCCGCCACGCCGGCCGCCGCCACTTCGGCCACCGTCATCGCGCCTGCCCGGCAGATCACCAGATCCGCCGCCGCGTACGCCGCGACCATGTCGTCAATGAACGGCACCGCGTCGACCGTCACCCCCGCTGCGGCATAGTTCGCCTGCAGCGCCTGAATATGTTTGACGCCTGCCTGATGCGTGACCTGCGGACGACCTTCACGCGGCAGCTTCGCGAGCGCCTTCGGCACGATCTCGTTGAGCACCGTCGCGCCGAGGCTGCCGCCCACCACGAGAATGCGCAGCGCGCCGGTGCGTGCGTTGTAACGCTCGGCCGGTGGCGCCATCTCGTCAAAGTCCGCACGAATGGGATTGCCGACCCATTCGCCGCCGGCGATGGTGTCCGGGAATGCGAGCAGCACCTTGTCTGCCACACGCGCGAGCACCTTGTTCGCCATCCCTGCCACCGAGTTCTGCTCATGCAGCACGAGCGGGCGCCCCAGCAGCGACGCCATCATCCCCGCAGGGAAAGTGATGTAGCCGCCCATGCCGAGCACCACGTTCGGCTTGACACGACGCATGGCCCCGAGGCTCTGCCAGAGGGCGCGCAGCAGCGTGAGCGGCAGCAGCAGCTTCGTCATCGCCCCTTTGCCGCGCAGGCCGCCGAACTTCACGAACTCCATCGGAATGTCGTACTTCGGCACGAGCGTCGCTTCCATGCCGTTCGCATTCCCGAGCCAGACCACGCGCCACCCCTGCACACGCAGGAAGTTCGCGACCGCGAGCCCCGGGAAGACGTGACCGCCCGTGCCGCCGGCCATGACCAGCAGCGTGCGCGTCTTCGTTTCCGGTGCCGGCATCGCGGTAGCGCGCTCGGTCATACTTTTCCTCCCCGCATCAGCACGCGGTTCTCGTAGTCCACCCGCAGCAGAATCGCCACGGCCACACAGTTGAGCAAGATGCCCGAGCCGCCGTAGCTGACCAGCGGCAGCGTGAGCCCCTTGGTCGGCAGCAGGCCCAGATTCACGCCCATGTTGATGAACGTCTGCGCAGCGAGCCATACGCCCACGCCCTTCGCGAGCAAACCGGCGAACGTGCGCTCCAGCGCCAGTGCCTGACGGCCGATCTCGAACGCGCGGCGCACCAGCCAGTAAAAGAGCAGGATGACGATGAACACACCGACGAAGCCGAATTCCTCACCAATCACCGCGAGGATAAAGTCGGTATGGGCTTCCGGCAGGTAGTGCAGCTTTTCGATGCTGCCGCCCAGCCCCACGCCGGTCCATTCCCCGCGTCCGAACGCGATGAGCGAGTGCGTGAGCTGATAGGCCTTGCCCAGCGCGTAGTCTTCTCGCCAGGGATCGAGGTACGCGAAAATCCGCTCGCGACGCCACGGCGACAGCCAGATCAGCATGGCAAACGTGCCTACGGCTGTGAGCGCCAATCCGCCGAAGAGACGGCCGTTCACGCCGCCGAGGAACAGCACGCCCATCGCGATGGCCGCCACCACCATGAACGCGCCCATGTCCGGCTCGAGCAGCAGCAGCATGCCGACGAACACGACGGCGATACCCATCGGCAGAAAGCCCTTGCGGAAGCTCTGCATGAACTCCTGCTTGCGTACGGTGTAGTTCGCGGCGTAGAGCGTAACCGCGAGCTTCATGATTTCCGACGGCTGGAGGTTGAGCATCCCGAAGGGAATCCAGCGCTTCGAGCCGTTCACCCCCTTACCCACGTGGGGAATCAGCACGATCACGAGCAACATCAGGGCCAGCAGGAAGACCTTCGGCGCGAGCTTGTCGAGCGTCTTGACCGGGATGCGCAGCGTGATGAACGCCGCGACCAGTCCAATCGTGAGCGAGATGATGTGACGGGCGAGGAAGTGATACGTCGAGTAACCGCTGTACTTGGGCGAGTCCGGCAGCGCAATCGACGCCGAATACACCATCACCAGGCCCAACGACAGCAGCGAAAGCACCACCCACACGAGCGCGTGGTCGTATTCGAGCATGCGCGAGCGGGTCGGCTTGATGCTGCCGAGCGTGCGGTTCGCGGCCTGGGTCGCGGCGCCCGGCGCGGGGGCCGTACCGGCACCGGCGAAGCCGGCCTGACGCTTCTTGCTGAAGAACGACTTGATACGGTTCATAGCATCACTCCAGCGTCGGCGGCCAAATCCACCACGGTGTCGCGAAATACCTGCGCGCGATGCTCGTAGTTACGGAACATATCGAAGCTCGCGCAGGCCGGAGAGAGCAGCACCGCGTCACCCGGTTGCGCCCGCTTCGCGGCTTCGCGCGTGGCGTCCTCGAGCGTCGGGGCATCGATCAGATCGACCCCCGTGTCGGCGAGCGCTTCGCGCAGCCGCGGCGCGTCGCGGCCGATCAGCAACACGGCGCGCGCATGATGTGCGACGGGATTCGCGAGCGGCGAGAAGTCCTGCCCCTTGCCCTCGCCTCCGACGATCAGAAGCAGCCGCTTCTGCAGGCCGTTGATGGCGGCGACCGTCGCGCCGACGTTGGTGCCTTTGCTGTCGTCGTAATACTCGACTTCGTTGACGGTCCCCACAAGTTGCACGCGATGCGGCTCGCCCGGGTATTCGCGCAGGCCGTGCAGCAGTTTGGCCATCGGCAGATCGATCGCGCGGGCAAGCGCGAGCGCCGCCAGTGCATTTGCGGCGTTGTGCTGACCACGGATACGCAGGGCATCGGCCGGCATGAGACGCTTGCCGACGACTTCGACCGCCGCATCCACCGCACCCGCCTTGCGGCGCTTCGGCGTCGGCGGTGCTTCGTCGCGCGTGAAGCCCTCGACCAGCCACACCATGCCCCCCTCCGTCTCCAGTCCGAAGTCGCCCACGGCATCGGGCTTGTCCGTACCGAAGGTCACGACGCTGGCTTCGGCGGTGGCGAATGCCATCACGCGAGCATCGTCGCGGTTGAGCACGCGAACGGTCTGCGCACCGAAGATGCGGGCCTTGGCATTGGCATAAGCGTCCATGTCGCCGTGCCAGTCCAGATGGTCCTGCGTGATATTGAGAATGGCGGCCGCATCGGGCGCGAGGGAATGCGTCGTTTCCAGCTGGAAGCTGGAGAGTTCGAGCACCCAGACATCAGGCAGCGTGGCATCGGCAATGCACTCGCTCAGCCGGTCGAGCGCCGACGGGCTGATATTGCCCGCCACGGCCGTGCGTTTTCCGGCGCGCCGGCACAGCAGCCCCGTCAGACTCGTCGTCGTGGTCTTGCCGTTCGTGCCGGTAATGGCCAGCACCTTGGGCGCATAGCCGCTCGTCGCCTGCATGTGACGCAGCGCCTGCGCGAAGAATTCGATTTCGCCCCACACGGGAATGCCACGTTCGCCGGCCTCGGCGAGCAGCGCCGCCACGTCGGCGGCAAGTGGCGAGAGACCGGGGCTGATGCCGATCAGCTCGATATCGTCGAGCAGTGCGTCGATTTGCTCGGCAAACGCGCCGCCGATGAACTCGGCCTGCGCGGCGTCGGCGCGCAACGCGAGAACGTTCGGCGGGGTTTCCGACGAGGCAAAGCGCGTATCGGCCGCACGCACGCGGCAGCCGTAACGCGCGCACCAACGCGCCATCGCCAGGCCGGACTCTCCCAGACCCAGGATCAGGACACGCGGTTGCCAGGATTCACCCAACTTCTCGCCAAACACGTCGCTCGTTCCTCTTGATCGATTCAAACAACCTGCACATGCACCGCTTCAACGACACCGACATCTCGCTATCGGCACGGGCGCTCGCCTCTTGAGTCCCGCGTCGCAACCATGTCGCTTTCCTTGGTCTTGTCAGCGCAGCTTCAGCGTCGACAGGCCGATCAGTACCAACATCAGCGTGATGATCCAGAAGCGAACCACCACCTGCGTTTCCTTCCATCCCGACAATTCGAAGTGGTGATGCAGGGGCGCCATCTTGAAGATGCGCCGCCCTTCTCCGAAGCGTCGCTTGGTGTACTTGAACCACGTCACCTGCAACATCACCGACAGGGTCTCCGCGACGAACACGCCACCCATCACGAATAGCACGACTTCTTGCCGCACGATCACGGCCACCGTGCCGAGCGCGCCGCCGAGCGCCAACGCGCCTACGTCGCCCATGAACACCTGTGCCGGGTGCGTGTTGAACCATAGGAACGCAAGCCCCGCCCCCGACATCGCCGAACAGAACACGAGCAACTCGCCCGCACCCGGAATGTGTGGGAACAGCAGGTACTTCGAGTAGACGACGTTGCCCATCACGTAGGCGAACACGCCGAGCGCCGCACCGACCAGCACGACCGGCATGATGACCAGACCGTCGAGACCGTCCGTGAGGTTAACGGCGTTGGACGAGCCGACGATGACAAAGTACGTGAGCCCAATGAAGCCGAACACGCCCAGCGGGTAGCTCATCGACTTGAAGAACGGCACGATGAAGTCGGCCTTCGGCGGCAGATTGAGCGGGAAGCCGTTGCGCACCCAACTGATGAACAGCTCGAAGACCTTCAAATTGCTCGTCTCGGACACCGAGAACGCCAGATAGATCGCCGCAAACAACCCGATGACCGATTGCCAGAAGTACTTCTCGCGCGACGACATGCCGCGCGGGTCCTTGAAGACAACCTTCCGGTAATCGTCGATCCACCCGATGATGCCGAAGCCCAGCGTGACGGTCAGCACGATCCAGATGAACCGATTGCTCAGATCCGCCCAGAGCAGCGTGGCGACGGTGATGCCGATGAGAATCAGCACGCCGCCCATCGTGGGCGTGCCCGATTTCACGAGGTGTGTCTGCGGGCCGTCGGTACGCACAGCCTGGCCTACCTTCATTTCGGCGAGCTTGCGGATGACCATCGGCCCGAACGCGAGCCCGATCACCAGCGCCGTGAGGCTTGCCATCACGGCCCGAAACGTCAGGTAGTTGAACACGCGCAAATAGCTCGCATCCGCTTGCAGCCATTGCGCTAACGTCAGCAACATTCCATCAATCCTTTATCACTTGGCCGGGGCGTTGCCGCCCCCGCTTTCACTCGTCGCGCGCAACTGCTCGAGCACGCGCTCCATCCGCATGAAGCGGCTTCCCTTTACCAATATCGTTGCTGGCGCGCTCAGCGTGGCTATCAATTCGGCCACGAGCGGCGCGACATCCGCCGCGTCTGAAAAATGCGTACCACCATCGCCGAAGGCCACAACGCTCGCTTGCGTCTGCTCCCCCATTGCCAGCAAACGGTCGATACCGCGCTGCGCGGCGTACTCGCCCACTTCGCGGTGAAACGCCGGACCGTTGTCGCCCACTTCGCCCATGTCGCCCAGCACCAGCACCTGCGGCGCCGGGGTTTGCGCCAGGACGTCGATGGCGGCCCGGACCGAATCGGGGTTCGCATTATAGGTGTCGTCGATCAAGGTGACGCCCGCGAGCGGTCCCCTGGAGAGCGTTGACACCTGCAGACGGCCTTTGACGGCAGAAAACGCTTCGAGTGCCCGCACGATCGAGCCAATGTCGACATGCGCGCCCAGGGCACAGGCAATTGCGGCCAGGGCATTGCGCGCGTTGTGCTCGCCGAGCAGCGGCAACGCGAGCGAAAACTCACCGGCCGGCGACGCCACACGCAGCACACGCGTGGCGACGTCGTAGCGTCCCGAGACGGCAGCGCGCATATCGAGCGCGAAATCCAGCACGCGGCGATGGCCTGCGATTTCGCGCCACATCGGCGCAAACTCGCTCTCGGCCGGGAACACCGCCACGCCGTCGTCGGCCAGCGCCGCCAGCACGGCCGAATGCTCTTCGGCGACGGCGGCCACGCTCACCATGAATTCCTGATGTTCGCGCTGTGCGTTGTTGATGACGGCGACCGTGGGCTGCGCGATCTTCGCGAGATACGCCGTTTCGCCCGGGTGATTCATGCCCAGTTCGAGCACCGCCAGCTTGTCGCTGCCTTTCAGGCGGAACAGCGTAAGCGGCAAGCCGATGTCGTTGTTCAGGTTACCGGCGGTCGCCAGACGCGCGTCGGCGCCGACCGCCTCGGCAAAGATCGCCGAGATCATTTCCTTGACGGTCGTCTTGCCGTTACTGCCGGTGACGGCAACCACGGGGATCGAAAAACGGCGGCGCCACGCGGCCGCCAGTTCGCCCAGCGCGATGCGCGTATCCGGCACCATCAGGGCCGGCGTCTCGAAGCCTTCGGGCAGGCGCGACGCGACCACCGCAGCAGCGCCTGCGCGCACCACGTCGTCCAGGAAGTCGTGCGCATCGAAGCGCTCGCCCTTGATCGCCACGAAGAGATCGCCCGGCTGTACCGCACGGCTGTCCGTCACGATGCGCGCAAAAGCGGTAGACGGCGCGCCCGCTACACGCGCATCGGTCACGGCGGCTTGGGCGTCGCTCAGTTGCCACATCGTCATTCGCCACCTCCGCGCACTGTGGTCGCACGCGCGGCGAGTGCCAGACGCGCATGCTCCTGGTCGGAGAACGGCCGTTTCTTTCCCATAATTTCCTGCGTACTTTCGTGTCCCTTGCCCGCAATGAGCACCACATCGGCGGCCTGCGCACCGCGCACTGCCTGAAGAATCGCGCTCGCCCGGTCTTCGATACGGCGCGCCGCATCAGGTTGCGCAAGTCCGGCAGCGATTTGCGCCATGATGTCGGCCGATACTTCGGTGCGCGGGTTGTCGCTCGTGAGCACCACGGCGTCGGCCAGACGCTCGGCCACCGCCCCCATTTGCGGACGCTTGCCTGCATCGCGGTCACCGCCGCAGCCGAACACGCACACGAGCTTGCCGCCACGCGCTGCCGCCACCGGGCGCAATGCGTCGAGCGTCTTGTCGAGCGCGTCGGGCGTATGCGCATAGTCGATGACGACCAGCGGCTGCCCCGGCTGCCCGATCTGCTCCATGCGCCCGGACACGGGGGTGAGCGTTGCAAGCCCGGCAATGGCGGCGTCTTGCGGCACACCGGCGGCCAGCGCCGCGCCCAGCACGGCGAGCGCGTTGCTCACGTTGAACTCACCGATGAGCGGCACGGTGATCTGCTGGCTGTGGTCTTCGATATGCAGCGTGAAGCGCGTACCGGCCGTCGTCGCGCGGATATCCTCTGCCCGCAGCACGGAGTTGCCATACGCCGACACCGTGTCGCCGCGAATGCCGTATTCGAACACCGGCGTCTTGCCGGCGAGATGCGCGAGCAGGCGCTGCCCCATCGCATCGTCTCGATTGATGACGGCGGCCTTCAGGCCCGGCCAGTCGAACAGGCGTGCCTTCGCCGCCTCGTATTCGGCCATCGTCCCGTGGTAATCGAGATGGTCTTGCGTCAGATTGGTAAAGACGGCGATGTCGAATGCCACGCCGTTCACGCGTCCCTGATAGAGGCCGTGCGACGAGACTTCCATCGCGACCGCCGCCGCCCCCTGCGCACGCAGGTCGGCCAGGCTGCGTTGCAACTGAACCGCATCGGGCGTCGTGAATCCTGTCGCCGACAGGTGGCCAGGGAAGCCACTGCCCAGCGTGCCGATGACGGCACTTCGGGTGCCCGCCTTCGACAGCAACTGCGCGAGCCATTGGCTGCACGATGTTTTGCCGTTGGTGCCGGTCACGCCCAACATTGTCATGGCGACGCTCGGCTCGCCGCACCAAAGCGCCGCCAGCGGGCCCGCGAGCCAGTCAAGTCGTGGCACGCCGAATTCCGGCACGTTGGCGGGGCTCGCCAGCGATGCCGGCCAGGTGAAGCCGTCGCTCTGCCAAAGCACTGCGGCGGCGCCGCGCTCCACGGCATCGGCGATGAAGCCTCGGCTGTCGGCGCCTTTGACCGCGTACGCGACGAATACGTCGCCGGCCGTCACACGGCGGCTATCGGCTTGCAGCGTTGCGCCGGCCGGCACCGTACGGCGCAGCCAATCCCACGCCTGCGTGAGCGTGGCGCGCTCGGCGGTGTCCGCGATCATGCCGAGCGTGGCATTGGTCGCCGGGGTTTGCGGCGTCGGGGTCACGGTGCCCATGGCTCGCTCTCCTCCACCTTGTCGCTCACCACGAGCTTCGTCACCGGCGAATCCGGCACCACGTTCAACGCGCGCAGCGTGCCGCCCACAATGGCGGCAAACGCCGGACCGGCGGCCACGCCGCCGTAGTGCGAACCACGCCCCGGCTCGTCAAGCGTGACGGCCACGATGATGCGCGGCTCCGACATCGGCGCCATGCCGACGAACGATGCGCGGTATTTGCTCTTGTCGTATCCCTTGCCCGATTGCTTGTACGCGGTCCCGGTCTTGCCGCCGACGCGATAGCCGATGACTTGCGCGCGCGTGGCGGTGCCGCCGGGCGACGTCACCATTTCGAGCATCTTGCGCACTTCACGCGCCGTTGCCGGGGAAATGACCGGCGTGCCCTTCACCACGCTGCCATCCGTCTTATAGATGGAGATCGGCAGCAGTTCGCCGTCGTGCGCAAATACAGTGTAGGCGCGGGCGAGTTGAATCAGCGAGGCCGACAGGCCATACCCGTAGCCCATCGTCGCCTGCTCGATCGGACGCCAGCTCTTGGCTGGACGCAACCGCCCTGCCACGGCGCCGGGGAAGCCGATCTTCGGCGCCTGGCCCAGGCCCACGCTCGTGAACATGTCCCACATTTCCTGCGGCTTCATCTGCAGCGCGATCTTTGCGGTGCCGATATTGCTCGACTTCTGGATGACGCCGGCCGTGGTGAGCATGCCGTAGTCGTGCGTGTCGGTGATGGTCGCGCCGAAGAAATTCGCCCGGCCCGTGGTCATCACCGTGGAAGTCGGCTTCACATGACCGTTCTCGATCGCGGCGGCGATGGTGATCGGCTTCATGATGGAGCCGGGTTCGAACGTGTCGGTAATGACGCGGTTGCGCAGTTGCGCACCGGTCAGGTTCTTGCGATTGTTGGGGTTGTATGTCGGGAGATTCGCGAGCGCGAGCACCTCGCCCGTGCGCACGTCGAGCACCACGGCGCTACCGGCCTTCGCGCCGCTGCGCTCGATGGCGTCTTTCAGTTCGCTGTAGGCGAGGAACTGAATCTTGCTGTCGATCGAGAGCGTGATGTCGTGACCGTCGCGCGGCTGGGCCAGGATATCGAGCCCCTCGACCACACGGCCCAGACGGTCCTTGATGACGCGACGGCTGCCGGGCGTGGCGGCCAGATCCTTCTGCATCGACAGTTCGACGCCCTCCTGTCCGACATCTTCGACGTTCGTGAAACCGACCACGTGCGCCGCGATTTCGCCTTCCGGATAGAAGCGCTTGTACTCCTTGCGCTGATACACGCCGGGGATATCCAGATCGGCGACCTGCTTGGCCACGTCCGGCAGCACCTGGCGCTTCACATAGACGAAGCTCTTCTCCTGGTTGAGTTTGCGGCGCAGATCCGGCTCCCCCATTTCGAGCAATCGGGCGAGTTGGCGAATCTGCTGTGTCGAGAGGTCGTCGGGTACGTCTTCGGGAATGGCCCAGATGGCCTTGACGGGCAGACTGGTGGCCAGCACCTGTCCGTTACGGTCGAACACTTTGCCGCGCGTGGCGGACATCTCAAGTGTGCGTTCGTAACGGCTCTCGCCTTGACGTTGATAGAAATCGTTGCCCGGCCCCTGAATCCAGAAAGCGCGCGCGACCAGCGACGCGAACGCGCCGAAGATCACAAAGACGAGCATCTTCGAGCGCCACATCGGCAGACGCACGGACAGGACCGGACTGGCCGTGAACTGCACGTCCTTGGTCTTGGCCTTGGCGTCCTTGCGGCGACTCATCGCTGGCCTCCGCTCGCAGGGGCAGACGCGGCGCTCGCGGTCGGCACCGGCACGTCCACCATGGCGCCGGTACCGCCGGCCGGCGCAGACAGGTATTGCGTAAGGCCCGGCGAGACGGCCTGCATCTTCAAGTCATTGCGCGCAACGCTTTCGATGCGGGCACTCTTGCTCTGCGCGCTCTGTTCGTACTGGAGTCGGTCCCAGTCCTGCAGCAGTTGATGCTCGAGCGTCTGCTCGCGATTGAGGTCCACGAACGTACCGCGCGCCCGATACTGGGCGTTGATCAGCGACAATGCGCAGGCAATGAGGAGGGCGAGCAGAAGCATATTGAGCCGGCTCATGTCGACACCCGCTCCATGACCCGCATGATGGCCGAGCGTGCTCGCGGGTTCGCCTCCACCTCAGCGGCGGATGGCTTGATCTTGCGGCTGGACTTGAAGGGCGGCTCGGGGATTTCGTGGGCGCGCAAGGGGATGCGGCGATCCACCGCCGGCGCGCTCGTGCGCGCTTGCACGAAGCGCTTCACGATGCGGTCCTCCAGCGAATGAAAGCTGATCGCCACGAGTCTGCCTCCCGTTTCAAGAACATCGGCTGCCACGTCGAGCGCTATCTGCAGGTCCGCAAGCTCTTGATTGACGTGAATCCGTAGAGCCTGAAAGGTGCGTGTTGCCGGGTCCTTGCCCTTCTCACGGGTCTTGACGGCGCCCGCCACGATCTCGGCAAGCTCGCGTGTGCTGACGAGTGGACCGAGGCGATCGGCGTTTGCCCGGCGAGCAACAAGCGCCTTTGCAATCTGAAAAGCAAACCGTTCTTCCCCATAGTCCTTGATGACCTCCGTCATGTCTTCCAGCGTTGCCCGGGCCAGCCAATCGGCGGCCGACTCACCGCGCGTGGGATCCATGCGCATGTCGAGCGGCCCGTCGAAACGAAAACTGAATCCGCGCGCGGGGTCGTCGAACTGCGGCGACGAGACGCCCAGATCCAGCAAAACCCCCGACACCTTGTCGATACCGCGCCGGGCCATCGCTTCGCGCAACGTCGCGAAGCTGTCGTGCTCAATCGAAAATCGCGGATCGGCAATTTTTGCCGCCTCCGCGATCGCTTGGGGGTCCTTGTCGAACGCGATCAACCTCCCCCTGGCGCCCAGCCGCTCCAGAATCCGGCGACTGTGCCCGCCGCGGCCAAACGTGCCGTCGACGTAGACGCCGTCATCGCGCCACAGCAAGGCATCCACGGCCTCCTCCAGCAGGACCGTGCGGTGCTGCATTTCCGTTTCCACCGCGTGCGCCATGCTCGTTGGACCACCTGATCTATCAAAAAGTGAAGTTCTTCAGTGCTTCCGGCATACCCTGCGCCATCGCCGCCAGTTCCTTGGCGGCATACGTCGCGGCATCCCAGAGTTCAAAGTGACTGCCCATGCCCAGCAGCATGACTTCCTTGTCCATGCCCGCAGCGGCACGCAACTCGGGCGCCACCAGGACACGGCCGGCCGAATCCATCTCGACGTCGGCTGCGTTGCCCAGGAAGATGCGTCGCCACCAGTGCGCGTCCATCGGCAGTGCGGCGATCTTGCCGCGGAAGATCTCCCATTCGGGACGCGGGAACAGCAACAGACATCCGTCGGGGTGCTTGGTGATCGTGACCTTGCCTTGCGCATCGCCTTGCAGCACGTCACGATGCCGGGCCGGAATCGACATCCGTCCCTTCGCATCGAGTGAAAGTGCCGAGGCTCCCTGAAACACGTGCGCTCCCGTGAGATTTCGTCCGCCTGCCCGTCATGCCGAAAGAGAAAGATTTCGTGCCCTACACCACACAAAAATACACTTTCTCACACTATTTCCCACTTTAGAGGAGAGTGTTTGGCCGGTCAAGCGTTTCACCCGTTTTTCAGAGGTAATTTGTCAGACAGAACAATGACTTAGCTCACTTTCCTAAAGCCAGAAAACGGAATTTTGTCAGGAAAATTAAAGACATAACCGCGATAGTGAAAGTGGAACCTCAGACTTTCGGCCTTGCCTCGCGGAAAGCCCGCCATCGTTATCGATAGCGGGTAGTGCGCGCTCACGCCGCGCCCAAGCGCGGTAATCACCGGCCGGCAGGCATTGCGCGAGGCGGATCGACAGGGGGAGGCAGGGGTCAGTCGGGGAGGGTTCAGACGCTCTATATATAGTAGGCAGTCGTCGTCATGACCTTGGCCGCTGCGCGCATGACACGCTGCACCGGCACTGGCAACTCGACTCCACCGGCATCGCGCGCGGCTTGGCCGTGTTCGATTTCATCAAGACGCATCTGATCGACGATGGCACGCGAGCGCAGGTCGTGCGGCGGCAAGTCATTGAGGTGACTATCGAGATGGTGCTCGACCTGGCGCTCCGTCTCCGACACGAAGCCCAGGCTTATCTTGTCGCCGCACTTGCCTGCGACGAAGCCGATGGCGAACGCCCCCGCATACCAAAGCGGGTTGAGCAGGCTCGGGCGCGAGCCGAGTTCCGAGAGACGGTGCGCCGTCCACGCGAGGTGATCCTCTTCCTCTTTGCCGGCATGGGCGAAGGCTGCCCGCAGGGCCGGACGCTTCGTTGCCAGCTTCTGCGCCTGATAAAGCGCCTGAGCACAGACCTCCCCCACGTGATTCACGCGCATGAGGCCCGCTACGTGGCGGCGCTCTTGCGACGTCAATGCGTCGTCGTCGATCGACGCCCCCGTTACCGCAGACGCATCGGTCGCGCTAGTAGAGGAAGCGACACCAGGTGTCGGGCGAGACGCTCGGGTGACGCCTGCGATCGCTCGCAGCCCCCGGTCAAGTTCAGAGATCAGGCTATCGGAAAACATCAGACTTTCAGCTCACTTCAATATTTCACAATGCGGAACAAACGGTCATTCTTTCGCGTTCACCGCCGAGGATACGCGCCTTTGCCCGGCGTGCCTTGCGCGGACGCAAACGCGCGAAAGCCCCACTGGAAGCCGGTTTCCGGGCTGTTGCGTAAACGAAACAAAGGGCACCGCAAACCCGCGCAAAACCGGCCTTTTCCTTTGCCGGCCACAGTGAATTTGTTACATTACGTCCAACTTCTCGCGAAGTTGATTAGCAAGGACGTTATCACTAGTGACCTTGTTAAACAAATCTCACAATCCTTTGGAGATCACTCAATGAAAAAGTCGCTTCTCGCTCTGGGTGTGCTCGGCGCATTCGCTGGCGTCGCTCACGCACAAAGCAGCGTGACCCTGTATGGTATCCTCGACGGCGGTCTGACCTACGTCAACAAGACGGGCTCGCTCGGTGGCACCTCGGCCAAGAACATTTCGCTCAACAGCGGCAACCTGCAAGGTTCGCGTTGGGGCCTGAAGGGTGCTGAGGATCTCGGCGGCGGCCTCAAGGCAATCTTCGTGCTGGAAAGCGGCTTCAACCTGAACAACGGCATGTCGGCACAAAACAGCCGTCTGTTCGGTCGTCAAGCCTACGTTGGTCTGAGCAGCGCAACGGCAGGTACGGTCTCGATCGGTCGTCAGTACGACTCCGTGGTCGACTTCGTCGGTCCGTTCGCTTCGGGTAGCCAATGGGCAACGTATTCGGGCGCTCACCCGTTCGATAACGACAACCTGAACAACTCGTTCCGTATCAACAACTCGATCAAGTACACGACCGCCAACTACAACGGCTTCAGCGCTGGCGCTCTGTACGGCTTCTCGAACTCGGCTAGCACTGGTGCTGCCGGCACGGGCTTCGCGAACAACCGTGCATGGTCGGTTGGTATGGGCTACGCCAACGGTCCGTTGACCTTGGGCGCTGGCTACTTGTACCTGGGCGCACCGGGCAGCAACGGCTCGGGCGTGCTGCTGACCGGCGACCAAAACGCCGCAATGACGGCAGGCGGTCTGGCCACCAGCGACAAGGCATACATTGCCTCGGCAGGCGGTTCGTACGCTTTCGGTCCGGCTACGGTCGGCCTGGTGTACAGCCACAGCAAGTATGACTACGTTGGCGGCGGCAGCTGGAAGTTCGACAACGTCGAACTGAACGGCAAGTACATGCTGACCCCGGCTCTGCAACTGGGCCTGGCTTACACGTACACCTGGACGAAGCTGGCCTCGGGCACGACCGACGTGTCGCCGAAGTACCACCAAGTCAACCTGGGCGTCGACTACTTCCTGTCGAAGCGCACGGACACGTACCTGGTTGGTCTGTGGCAACACGCCAACAACGATGCTCCTGGCGGCGCATCGATGAACGGCCAAGGGTTCGCGAACGGCACGAACCAGTTCGCCGTTACGGCGGGCGTGCGTCACAAGTTCTAAGCTGACAGTTACTGTCACTTAGGCTTTGACGAAAGGGCACCTTCGGGTGCCCTTTTTTTATTGAGTCGTGTGTTGCCCAAACCCTCGGCGTGCGGCGTCTGCACCAGGACCCCGTAACGCCCCCAACTTGACCCAGGGTTTATTTCAAACCTAAAATTTCCATACTGTAAATTTCACTTCACCCGCCATGAGCCTCGTCGACGCCGACTCTCTCGATCTCGAAACCCGAGCCCACGATCGCGAGCACGATGCTCTGCGGCTATGGCTGCGGCTGCTCACCTGCGCCAACATGATCGAGACGGATATTCGCTCGCGCTTGCGGCAGGAATTCGATTGCACGTTGCCACGTTTCGATTTGCTCGCACAACTCGATCGACACCCTGAGGGGCTGAAAATGGGGGAGCTGAGCAAGCGCATGATGGTCACGGGAGGGAACGTCACCGGCATTACCGATCAGTTGGAGAAGGAAGGCTGGGTGACACGCCAGACGGTCGCCAACGACCGGCGTGCCTTTCTGATCAAGCTCACCTCGCGCGGCAAAAAGGCATTTTCCGACATGGCCCGCGCGCATGAGCAGTGGATCGAGCAACGTTTGGGGAAGTTGCCGGAAGATAGGCAGCAGCAACTTTACATGCTGCTGGGTGACTTGAAGTCGGTGATTGCCTGACGATAGAGCGTCGTTCTGGTCGATCCGAAACGGCGACACGCATGCTCAACTGTCGCCCTTCGCCTTTCGTCCGTTGCTCATCACCCATCACCCATCACCCATCACCCATCACCCGCCACCCGCCACCCGTCACCCGTCACCCGTTGCTCATCACCCGTTGCTCGTCGGGGCAAGTTTTGCAGGTCGCGCGCAACATGTCTATCGACCGGCCTGAATCGGTGTGTCCAACGAAGTACGTGCAACGGCCGCCGCTGGCGTGCTGTCCAGCGCAGCGAGCTCTGCGTTACGTTCTTTCGCCGGTCGTTTCGACATGGCTTTGACGGCAGCGTAGAACGTCGGCAAGTCGTCATGCGACTGCGCCAGTAACACCATGAACGCCGGTACCCATTGGTTGTAGGTAGCGAAGGAACCAATTTTGGCGTTGTTCAAATGGGTGGCGAACCAAGGATCGAACCCTTTGTATCCCCCCCAAGATGTCTTCATCGCTTCATAGTCGGCACGCAACCCGGCAAACAACGCATCCTTGCCCGCCCTTTTCTGTATATCCGTCTCGGCGCTACCGTACAGCGTTTCAAGACGCTTGCGATAGCTGTCCACCAGTTGACGAAACTGGCGCCGGCGCGCGTCGTACCGCTCATACTCCATAGCGGCGTCTGGGTGTTCTGACAACCAGCGCTGCACCCCCACGGTTTCCACCGTCACGGCGAAGGACTCGTTGAATGCGGTATCCCCTCGAACAAACAGGATTTGATGCGCGAGTTCGTGGAAGATCATACGCGCGACTTCCGCCCGGGGAAGATAGATGAACGTGTTGAGCAATGGGTCGTCGAAGTAGCCCAGCGTAGAATATGCCGGAATTCCCGCGACGAACGTTTCCCAGCCATCTCGATGCAACTCGTCCGCGTATGCCTCGGCGGATTCGCGGGAGTAGTATCCCCGGTACTCGACGCACCCGACGACCAGCAGGCAGGATTCGCGGAGCTTCAATGACAGCGAAGGCGCAGCGAAGACGTTATAGACGACGAAAGGTCGCTTCAGGTCCGCATAGCTGCGATAACTGCCGTTATCCGGCTCATCGAGCGCCGACACTGCGTAACTGCGAATTTGCTCGGCCTCAATAAGACGGGCGCGCAAACGCGGGGCAATCGTTGGCTGGGCCAGCAAATCTGATACGGGTCGCGCCTCATGCAACACCGTGAAGTGACCGTCAATCGACTGCGCGTAATAGCCGATCTGGCTGCATCCTCCAAGACCGATCAGCATTCCCCATCCAGCCGCCAGTACTACGGCAGCCCGGAATCTCCATCGCTCGAACATGGGGAGCATCGCACACAGGATCGGCATTGGAGGCTGCCTCGGCGTTCTCTCGAAATTGACGGACCTTATGGGGCGGGGGCGACGTCGACCAGGCAATCGTAGAAGGTGGGCGCCCGCCCAAGATCGGTGAGCTGCTGGCTCGTGACTTCATTGGCGTTCTTGCCGTCCGGCGCGAGCTTTTTCCACCAGATCGACAGCCCGACGACAACGCCTTCGCGCGCTCTGTCCGTCACCCGCGCCTTGGCGGTCAAGGTCCCCCGATCGTTGAAGATGCGCACCTCGACACCATCGACAATGCCTCGCGAAGCGGCGTCCGAGGGATGAATATCCAACGTTGGCTCTCCCACCGAAGCCCGAAGGCTATCGACGTTTACAAAGCTCGAGTTCAGGAAATTGCGCGCCGGGGGAGAAATCATCGCAAGCGGAAAGCGGGCGGCCAACGCCGGATTGCTGGCGACTGACTCATATGGCGGCACCCAATCGGGCAACGGGTCAAAGCCCTCCTGCAACAGGCGCTCGGAATAAAATTCGCACTTACCGGACGGCGTGTAGAACTGCCCGTTGGCAAACGGCGCTTCCGGAAGGTCGTAGCGAATCCACCCATTCCGTTTGAGGGTTTCCCAGTCGCTGCCAGCCATCCGAGCGTCGCTCCATCGAACCGATTGCTCGGCCAGTTGGTCGTCGGTGTCGGAGAAACAGGCGTCCTGCCACGCCATGCGCCTGGCCAGCAGACGAAATATCTCGGAATTGGGCTTGGCTTCGCCCAGTGGTGCAATTGCCGGATTGTTCGCCAGCAGATAGGTATGGCCGTAGGCCTTGTGAATATCCAAATGTTCGAGCTGCGTCGTGGCGGGCAACACGAAGTCTGCATAATCAGCGGTATCGGTCTGGAAATGCTCCAGCACGACGGTGAAGAGATCTTCGCGGCCGAAGCCTGCAGCGACCTTGCTCGACTCCGGCGCCACCGCAACAGGGTTGCTGTTGTAGACCACCAGGGCCTCGATTTTCGGCCCGAACGAATCGTCGCCCGGATGGCAAAGCGCGTCGCCGATCACACTCATGTTCACGACGCGAGCCGGCTTGTCCTGACGCGGCCTCAGATCGGGACGCGCCAGCGCCACGGCATCCACAGGGGCGTAACCCGACGTCGACATGAGCATGCCCCCGGCCGGGTCGCGCCAGGCACCGATCAGCGCGGGCAGACACGCAACAGCACGCGTCGCCTGCCCCCCGCCTTTGGCGCGCTGCATGCCGTAGTTCAGTCGGATGGCTGCGGGCTTCGCGCTTGCATATTCGCGCGCCAACGTGGTGATTGTTGCTTCGTCGATACCGCAGATTTCGGCGACGCGGGCGGGCGTATAACGTCGCACACGCTCCTTGAGCTGTGCGTAGCCCACGGTGTGTCGTGCAATGTATTCGTGATCGACCCGATCCTCTGCGATCAGAACATGCATCATGCCCAATGCCAACGCTGCGTCTGTGCCCGGTAGCAATGCAATATGCTGGTGGCATTTTTCGGCGGTGAGCGATCGATAGGGATCGATCGCAATCAGCTTCGCGCCGCGACGCTTCGCCTCTTGCGCAATCGCCCAGAAATGCACGCTCGACGTGATCGGATTGCTGCCCCAGATAAGAATCAGCTTGCTGTCGACGAAGTGTTCGACATGCATGCCAACGCCAGCCCCGTACGTGTAGCGCAGCCCTGCTGCTCCCGCACTCGCACAGATGGTGCGATCGAGCTCGGACGCCCCCAGTTTATTGAAGAATCGCGCGGCCATCGACTCGCCCTGAACGAATCCCATGGTGCCCGCATAGCTATATGGAAGAATCGCTTCCGGCTCTCGCGCCGCGATCTCGCCAAGACGGGCGGCGATCTCATCGAGCGCCTCGTCCCAACTGACTTCCACGAATTGCCCTCGGCCTTTCGGGCCGACGCGCTTGAGCGGGCGCAACAAGCGATCCGGATGGTAAGTGCGTTCGGTGTAACGCGAGACTTTCGTACACAAGACGCCCTTGGTCGTCGGATGGTCGGGATCCCCCTGGACCTTGATCGCAACGCCATTCTCCACCGATACGTGCAACGCGCAGGTGTCGGGACAATCATGCGGGCAGGCGGCCCGAACGACGTGGGTGCTGGTCGTCATGCAACGATTCCTCTCGTGACCGAATTGCTGCGTTCGCCAACAGTGCGACGCTGGCGATATTGTATTACGTTCATTCCCGCCGCATTCCACCGAAAGGACGCTTACGACCGATTCCAGACGTGTCCGAGGCCGCACTCGGGCGCTTCCTACCCAAGATGTCAGACCTGGCTATTAGGGGTAAGATGAACCCTTGTGCTCAGCAGGAAGCCCCGTTATGAAGCTCATCCCGGAAATCGACGCCGCTCGTGGCGAAATTCAGACCATCCGCCGCGACATTCACGCGCACCCCGAACTATGTTTCGAAGAGAAGCGCACGTCGGATGTGGTCGCCGACACGTTGACACGATGGGGTATCCCCATTCATCGCGGACTTGGCAAGACGGGTGTCGTTGGCATCATCAGAAATGGCAGCAGCGACCGCGCAATCGGTCTGCGCGCCGATATGGATGCCTTGCCGATTCGTGAGGCCAATACGTTCGAGCATGCGTCGAAGCATGAGGGCAAGATGCACGCCTGCGGTCACGACGGTCACACGGCCATGCTGCTTGCCGCGGCGCAATATCTTCAGAAGCACCGCAATTTCGACGGCACGGTCTATCTGATATTCCAGCCGGCAGAGGAAGGCGGCGGCGGGGCCCGTGAAATGATCAAGGATGGCCTGTTCGAGCGCTTCCCCATGCAGGCGGTGTTCGGCATGCACAACTGGCCCGGCGTGCCGACCGGTACGTTCGCCGTGACGCCTGGTCCGATGATGGCCTCGAGCAACGAGTTCAAGATCACGCTTCGCGGCAAGGGGACCCACGCTGGCATTCCAAACGCCGGCGTCGATCCGGTGATTGCGGCCGTTCAGGTGGCGCAGGCGCTGCAGAGCATCATCACGCGCAATAAGCGGCCGATCGACGCCGCCGTGCTATCCATTACGCAGATCCATGCGGGTGACGCAACGAACGTCGTTCCCGATCTGGCATGGTTGGGCGGCACGATTCGCACGTTTTCCATCGAGGTTCTGGATCTCATTGAGACACGTCTGCGCGAGATTTCCGAGTTCGTTGCCAAAGGGCTTGGCTGCTCGGCGGAAATCGAGTTCCTTCGCAATTATCCGCCGACGATCAACGATCCGGGCATGGCGGCGTTGTGCGCCGACGTGATGCGCGAGGTGGTCGGCAACGAGAACGTCAACGACAAGGTCGAGCCGACGATGGGCGCGGAGGACTTCTCGTTCATGCTTCAGGAGAAGCCGGGCGCTTACGTCTTCATTGGGAATGGCGATGGCGTGCACCGAGACGCAGGCCATGGCCTCGGACCGTGCAATCTGCACAACGCGAGCTACGACTTCAACGACGATCTGCTGCCGCTCGGCGGCACCTACTGGGTCAAGCTCGTCGAAACGTATTTCGGACGCAATCGATAAACAGCTTTGTTCACCGGGTCGTCAGGGTGACAACGAAAAAGCCGGCAAGGGGAATTTGCCGGCATTTTTTTCCTTGATGAACGCGATATCGCACTACTTGGCGGCGGTCGTCGTGGGTATTCCGTCCGTCTCCAGGCGAATGTCGCCGTACCACGCGGTGAATTTCGATCGGGTATTGTCGCCGTCGCTCATGATGGCGACGCCAATCAGACGGCCCGGAGGTTCGCCAAATGCGCTTTCATAATCCTTGGCGATGTCGCGAGAATACGTTTGCCACTTCCCAAGGTTTTCGCCGCCACGTTCGACGACGATGGAGCGAATGCGACCGGTATGAGGATTGGCCACGACTTCGTCAGGTGTGAATTTGTCATGTCCCCACGTGTACATCAGTGTCGCGAACGGTAATTCGCGGCCGCTGACCATGCGCGCCAGTTCGCGGTGTAGATGGTCTTGTACGGCGAGTCTCGCAGGATCGCCATCGAACGCGAGCGCGATGCGAACGGGAGCATCGTCGAATCGCTTCGTACGAATGTCCGCGTGCACGGGTAGCGCATCCGCGCGCCAGCGCCACGTGAGCGTGGCACCGGGGTATACAGGGATGTCGAGCTTCTGCGCCACGCCCGACGCAGATCCATCGACGGTGGCTCGAATCACAACAACGCCGTCGTTATCGATTGTCTGTTCGTAATGGGTTAGCCGCTTGTTGCGTGTGACGAGATAGGTCTCCCACTGGGGAGGCAGCCCCTGCGGCGTCACTGCGGCAGAAAGGGGGGCAATCTCGGTGCTCTCTGCCGACAGCGTTTGCGTCGAGGCGTCCTTTGACGATGTCCCAAGCGACGCACAGCCCCCCATTACCCCGCTCATGATGGTGGCGTAAATACACACGCCGCCGACACGCCACTTCGCACTGCGCTTGCATCGATCTTGATTTACCACTCGTTTCGCTCCACGAACTTCCGCTAACCCTGTGGCCGAATGCTAAGCGAGAAATCGACATCGATCTACCCGAAATTTCCCATCATGACGGCAGCACAGCGCGTTGCGAGCCGAATGGGGAATGGCGTATGAGGTGCCATATGAGGTGATGTGGGTGCAGAAAAGCAAAAACCCCTTGCTGCGCGTTGCAGCAAGGGGTTTTTAGGGGGAGCCTGACGATTACCTACTTTCACACGGGTATCCGCACTATCATCGGCGTGGAGTTGTTTCACGGTCCTGTTCGGGATGGGAAGGGGTGGTTCCAACTCGCTATGGTCATCAGGCATAACTTG